>CABYNK010000007.1 GCA_902520355.1 uncultured Pelagibacteraceae bacterium | reverse complement strand
AAAAAGAAGAACATTAATTCAAAAATATCACAAGATCATAGAGATGCTTGAAGAGCGAGAATTGTTGAAAAACCTCCCCTCTAAATTAAAAGTTCTCGATAAAAACCTTTATGATGAATTAACAATTATTTGGAACACAGATGATCTTAAAAGATTCAAACCATCACCTTTTGATGAAGCTAGATGGGGATTGGCTATTATTGAAGATAGTTTGTGGGATACTGTTCCAAAAGTTTACAGAAAATTAAATTCTATTTTTGTAAAAAATATGGGTAAAAATTTACCAAAAAATTTTAATCCCATTGTGTTTGGTTCATGGATGGGTGGTGATCGTGATGGTAATCCTAATGTTACTTCAGATGTCACAAGAAAAGTAATTTTACTCTCTAGATGGGAAGCTGCTAAATTATATGAGAAAGCTCTTACTAAAATAATAAGATCCTATTCTATGAAAAAAGCTTCAAAAAAAATTTTAAGTAAAGTTGGTCAGTCATTCGAGCCTTATAGAGTTTTTTTAAGACCTTTAAGAGATAAAATGAGAATTACCCATAGATCCATTGAACAACATTTGGTTCATAACAAGCCATTAGATCAAAAAAAATTATTAAGTTCTAGAGAAGAAATTCTTAAACCTCTAAGAGTTGTAAGAGAGTCTTTAGAGCAAAATCAGAATGAGAATATTGCCAGTGGTGAATTATTAGATTTAATGAGACGAGCCAAATGTTTTGGAATTAATTTAGCAAGATTAGATATCAGACAAGAATCTGCAAGACATAAGCAATTGATATCTGAGTTTGTTAAGACGAAGTATAAAAAAGGATTATTCAAATTTTACTGAAAAAGAAAAAATAACATTTTTAAAGAAATTTATTACCTCTAAACCTAATAAAATTGGAGATTTTCAATTCAAGAATAAAGAAAACAAAGAAGTTTGGGCTACTTTTAGAACTTTATCTAAAGAGCCATCAGAGTGTTTAGGTGCATATGTAATATCAATGACTACATCTGCTTCAGATATTTTATCAGTTTCTTTCTTACAAAAAGAGGCAAATATAAAGAATAGATTAAGAGTAGTCCCTTTATTTGAAACCTTAGATGATCTTGTTAATGCAAAATCTATAATGGAAACTTTGTTCTCTCAAAATTGGTATAGAAAACTGATCAAACATGATCAAGAAGTTATGATTGGATATTCAGATTCAAGTAAGGATGCGGGAAAAATTTGTGCTAGTTGGCATCAGTATAAAGCACAGGAAGAAATTGTAAAATTGGCAAAAAAATTTAACATCAAAATAACTTTCTTTCATGGCAGAGGTGGATCAGCAGGTAGAGGGGGAGGTCCAATACAAGCTACTCTAAGATCACAACCTCCTAATTCAGTTAATGGCAATATCAGAATAACTGATCAAGGGGAGGTGATTCAACAAAAGTATGGTTATGAGCCTTTAGCTAATTATAATTTATGTAGTTACATTGGTGCTGTTACTGAGGCTACATTAAATCCTCCACCAATTCCTAAAAAAAATTGGAGAGATCTAATTGAAAAAATGGCGGAAATTTCAAAAAACTCATACAGAAAAAATATAAATCAAAGTTCTGATTTTATTCAGTATTTTAGAACTGTTACTCCTCATAAAGCACTTGGTAAATTATCTATTGGTTCAAGACCATCAAAAAGAAAAAATGTTGATAATATAAAAAGTTTAAGAGCAATTCCCTGGGTGTTTGCTTGGACACAGATTAGATTAATGCTTCCTGCTTGGTTAGGAAGTGCTGAGGCATTGAGATACTCGTATATTAAGCAGTTTAGAAAAACTTTATATGATATGGAAAAAAATTGGCCTTTTTTTAATTCAATGCTTGATATGCTTGATATGGTAATTTCAAAAGCTGATCCAGAGATATCAAAAATTTATGAAGAATTTCTCGCGGATAAAAAATTACAAAGAGTCGGAAAAAAACTAAGATTTCAATTCGATACAATCAAAAAATTAAATAAAAAGATTGCACCAAAAGAAATTCTTAAGATAAGAAAACAATTTAGAACTGAGGTTATAGTGAGAAATATTTATTCGGAAGTTTTGAATATTATACAACCGATAGTTATTTATAAATTAAAAAAAAATAAAGATAAAAAAAATAGAAAATATTTAGAGGATGCCTTATTAACCTCAATCGCAGGTATTTCAGCTGCAATGAAAAATACTGGATGATATTTAAGAAAATTACTTTTTTAATTTTATTATCTTGTATTATCACCAACACATCAAAAAGTGATTTTAAAGAAATAAAAAGAAAAGCCATAATCAATAAACCAGAAATTATTTTTCCAATACAAAAGCATAAAAAAGGATGCATAAAAGATTTATATGTAAGTCCAGATAAAAACTATGTTTTACCAGTACTGAAGGTTGAAGCACCTTCCGGATACGGACTTGATAATAGGTTTGATCATGCAAAGAGCAAATTTGAAGATTTTAGTTTTCCCTGCGGCAGTGGAAATGTAGAAGCATGTCAAAATGTAAAAAGAGTAATTTTAGAATGGGCAAAAGCTAATGCTGCTCAAAGAACTGGACCCTCTGATGGGGAAGGCAGACACTGGAATGATACTTTAACTGTGAATCTTTATATAGCTTCACCAATGATGGCAGCATATTCATTTGCTAAACAAGTAATAGATATTCCAAAGGCTGAGGACAAAATAATCAAAGATTGGTTTAAAAAAATTGTCAGAAAAAATAAACATTTAATGTACGAATACTCTAATTATAAAACTGGATCAGGTGCAAACGGTACTCCTAAAAGAGCCCATAATCATGCTCTATCATCTGCAGTGAGTCATATGCAATTGGGAATTTTACTTAACGACAGTAAGTTTTTTAGAACCGCATTTAAAAATTTTGAAGCAGCTATAAGATATCAAAGAAAAGATGGAAGCATGCCTATTGAAACAAGGAGAGGTGGGAGAGCTATGTTCTATCAGGCAAGAGCTATGAATGCTTTGGCCGTCATTGCTATAATAGCTGAAAATCAGGGTCATAATGTTTGGAATTATGAACATAAAGGTAAAAATTATCATAGCATTGTTAAATTTTTTATAGATTTCACTGAAAATAATGAAATCGTTTTCAAGTATGCAAAAAGCATGAAGCACCCAGGTCCTGCCAAAAATTACAAGAAACAAGATCTTAATAGTCGGTCGAGCAGCAATTGGGGATGGTTGTACGCTTATGCTTCAAGATTTCCTGACCATGAAAATTTACAAAGACTAAAAAAATGGTCTCAAGATAAAAGTAATCTTAATAGTTACCAGTGGGATATAGTTCAGCATTATTTAAGGATTGGAAAAAGACCTTTTGGTTCAGCCTCTTGGACAGTAGTTGAACCCAATTGTCATTTCACTAAATAGCTCTAATTGTCGGGAGACAATAAAAGTCAGCTGTATCTATTTTAGAAGAGTATTGTCTTCTCATATTCCATTTCTTATGAACACCCGCGCTTGCAAGACTTAGTGTGGATCTTCCATATCTATAATTAGTATTGTCAATTGATCGCATTAAACTTTTTATCTTTTCATCTTTTTCTGAAGAAAATAAATTTTTTCTTCCATCATCATTTCGTAATCCTGTAAGCATAACACCTGCTTTTTGATATCGATATCCGTTTTTGAAAATACTTTCTAAAATTGAAACTGCAGTTTTAACAGTTTCAATACTATTGTTTGTTGCAATTGGAAAATCAATTGTCTTTGCATTTGAATAACAACCATAGTCTCTTTGAAAAGGGCTTGTTCTAACAAAAACTGTAATTGCTTTTGCAACTAAAGACTCTGATCTAATTTTTTCAGATGCATTCAAACAATAGTTTGCGACTGCTTCCTTTAGTTCTTGAAACTTTTCAATTCTTTTTCCAAATGATCTTGAAACGACACAGCTCTTTCTTTTCGTTTGTGTTGTCTCTAAACCAATACATGATACTCCTCTAAGCTCCATTGCAGTTCTAGAGCTTAAAACATTAGAGCATTTTTTGATCCACGTATTAGATTTATTCTTAAGTTGTTTTGCATTATAAATACCATTCTTTTGATAAAACTTTGTAAGCTGTCTACCAACACCCCAAACATCGTTAATTTCAACTTTTTCTAAAATAGGATCTAAATTTTCTATTCCAATTAAGCTTGTTACCCCTGATTCTTTTTTCTTTGCGATATGATTTGCAACCTTACTTAAAGTTTTAGTTTTGGCTATACCAATACTAGTTGGAATACCAGTCCATTGCAAAACTGTTTCTCTAATTTCTCTTCCAACTTTTTCAACCTCAGAGTCTGGGAAATTAGATAAATCTATAAATGCCTCATCAATTGAATATACCTCTATTTCGGTATTAAATCTTTTGAGAGTTCTCATTACTCTTCTAGATAAATCTCCATATAAAGAGTAATTAGATGAAAAAACTTCAACTTTATTCTTAACAATAATATTTTTTGCTTTAAAATAAGGTTCTCCCATTTTAATTCCTAAAGCTTTAGCTTCATTAGATCTAGAAATGATACAACCATCATTATTGGATAAAACTACAACAGGTTTTTTTCTTATTTTAGGATTAAATAATCTTTCACAAGAAACATAGAAAGAATTACAATCAACTAAGCCTATTTTTTTAGTACGTAGAATGGATGACATAAGTCACAACCCCCCAAATAAAAACATCTTCTTCTTCATTAATTAAAATTCTATTAGAAAAATCTTTAGACCCAGATGATAGAAATCTTTTATCTCTTTCTTGAACTAAAGTTTTAACCACAAGCTCATCATGAACATTTGCAATAACAGTTGAAAAGTTTTTTGGTTTCAAACTTTTATCGACAACCAATAAATCTCCATCATTAATTCCAACATCCACCATAGATTTTCCTTGAACTCTGATAATAAAAGTGGCTGGAACGTTTTTGATTAAATGCATGTTCAGGTCGATATCTTCTTCGATATAATCGGTGGCAGGTGATGGGAAACCAGCACCAGCTTTATGTAGATAATAGGGAATAGTTAGTTTCATGTTCTTGTTTTGTTCTAATTTATAGCCCATTTATACAATGCACGCAAGAGGTTGTATTTTGAGTCCGTAATTGAATCAAAAGTGAATCAAAACGTGAACATCAAAACTATATTTTGTATGCTTGTGGATAACTTCAACCAGAGATAGTTTAATTAAATACCAAATGAAAAGAATTTTAGTAATTTTAATTTCAATATTAACTTTAAGTTCTCAAGCTATGGCATACGAAGAAGCAAATTACGAGGTAGTAAAAGAAAATAAGGAATATGAAATCAGAAAATATTCTGATCGGTTAGTTATTGAAACAAATTCTATAGAGGGTAATGGTTTTAGAAAACTATTTAATTATATTTCAGGAAACAATGAAAAAAATCAGGAAATTAAGATGACAGTCCCTGTTACTCAAGAGATTAAGAATGGAAATATGACTATGCAATTTTACCTACCTTTAAAATTTAATAAAGATAATGCACCTAAACCTTCTAATTCAGATATCAAAATTTTAACTATAGAGGGTGGATATTATGCTGTAATTGAATATTCAGGCAGATCTTCAGATAAAAATTTTTTAAAGAACAAAGACATACTTGAAAAGTTGCTGAAACAAGACAATATCACAATTTTAAGTCCCCCAATAAGAGCATCTTACAATTCACCATTTACTTTACCAATGTTAAAAAGAAATGAAGTAATGTATAGGATAAATTTATAATATGAAAAAACTCATATGTCATTGCGGGGCTGTAGAAGCTGAAATTAATTTAGATGGAGATTTAGCAAAAGTAATTAAATGTAATTGTTCTATTTGCAAAAGAAAAGGAGCTATTATGTCGATGGTCAAAAATGAAGATTTTAAAATTGTTAAAGGTGAAGATAAATTAAAACTTTATCAATTTCATTCTAAAGTTGCTAAACATTACTTTTGTTCTGACTGTGGGATTTATACTCATCATAACCCAAGAATAAATCCAGCCATGACAGGATTTAATGTTGGTTGTATTGATGAAATAAATACTTTTGATATGAAAGAAGTCCCAGTAAACGATGGTCAAAATCATCCATTAGATAAAAAGTAATTTTCATGCAACAATTTAATTTATGTTTTAGAAGAGTAAAAAAAGATTGTTTTAAATTTATTAAATCTCAAGAAACTAAAGCTGATAAATTTAAAAACAAAGAAAGAATGATTAAGTCTTTCTTAATTCCGTTATGTTTTTGGATCAGCAAAAAATCTGAAAATAAAAGACCTTATTTTGTAGGTTTAGCAGGTGGTCAAGGTACTGGAAAAACTACAATTAGCTCTTTAATCAGAATTATCTTAGCTAAATATTTTAGATTAAACGTTTTTAGGATCTCTATAGACGACTTTTATAAAACAAGAAAAGAACGAATAAATTTATCTAAAAGAGTTCATCCTATGCTTTTAACAAGAGGAGTTCCTGGAACACACGATATAAATATGATGTTAAACTTCTTTAAAAATTCAAAAAGTAAGAAATTCAAAAAATTGAAATTACCGACATTTAATAAAGCCATTGATGACAGGTTTAATAAAAAAAAATGGTACGATTTAAAGAAGAGACCAGATGTAATTATTTTTGAGGGATGGTGTGTTGGTGCAAAATCAGAAAAAAATCTTACCCTAAAGAAAACAATTAATTCTATGGAAAAAATAAAAGATCAAAAACAAGTTTGGAGAAACTATGTTAACCAACAATTAAAATCAAAATATAAAAACTTATATTCACAATTAAATTGTTTAATTTTTTTAAAAGCAAAAAATTTTAGTTTGTTACAAAAATGGAGATTAAAACAAGAAAGAAAACTTGGGGTTAAAAGTAAAGTAAAATCAAAAATAATGAGCAAAGCAGATGTATTAAATTTTATGCAAACTTATCAAAGAATAACTCAGAATATGTTTAGAAACATGCCTAAATACGCATCGGTTATATTTAATTTAAATAGTAACCATCAAATTCAATCTGCTGTATATAAAAAGAAATGATCAAAATTTTATTTATAATAACAAGTATTATATTTTTACTTAACAAAGCTAGTGCTGAAACTTTCTCTACAGCATTAAAAAAGGCTTATAATGACAATAATGAGTTAAATGCTGAAAGGGAAAGTTTAAATATTTCTGAGCAAGAACTGAAAATTTCAATAAGTTCATATTTACCGTCAGTAACCTTAAGTGGAAGTAAAAGCTCAGAGGACACCAACAAATTAACTAATCAGAATGGAACAGATGCTACAATTTCAGATGTAGATCCAACTATCCAATCATTAACAATTACTCAAACTCTAATAGATTTTGGAAGAGGTGCTGAATTAAGTAAAAGTAAAATTGGTATTGAATTAGCTAAAGCAAAGCTTTTAAAAAAAGAGCAAGAAATTCTATATAAATCAATTGAAGCTTATACAGGATTAATTTCAGCAAACGAAAAACTTAAAATTAATAGGTCTAATGTTAATCTATTAGATCGACAGGTCGAAACAGATAGAATCAGACTTGAGCGAGGAAACATATCCCTATCTGATGTTGCTCAATCAGAGTCTTCTTTAGCTGGTGCACAAGCAAAATTAATTCAAGCTGAAAATGATTTTTTAACGAGTAAGCTAAATTATGAAAATGTAATTGGCACAATTAATGATGCAGAGTCTTTAGATAAATCATCTATCTTAATAGTTAATTTGCCCAATGAGCTAAAATCTGCAATAGAAATTTCAAAAAAGGGTAATCCAGATTTAATCATAGCTCAACTTGAATACGAACAATCAAAAAAAGATACCACTAGCGCACGATCTGATTTAGCACCAACAGCAACCTTATCTTTTGATAGAACAAAAACAGATGATTTTAGTTCTACATATGATGAAAAAGAACAAGATACTTTAAAAGCAACTGTCACATGGCCATTTTTCTCTGGTGGTAAAAACTATGCAAATTTAAATAAAAATAAAAGTTTGGAGACACAAAAAAATCTTCTCTTAAATAATATGATCAAAAAAAATCAAACAGATGTTGCAAGCGCCTGGTCAAATTATCAATCAAACAAAAGTCTTCTTAATTCAGTAAGAGCTCAAGTAAATGCTGCAGAAATTGCAAATGAAGGAATTGTAGCTGAATATAATAGTGGTTCAGATAGAACTACTTTAGAGGTTATTCAGTCTAACTCTTTATTATTGAATGCTCAGATTTCGTTGGCAGACTCTGAGAGAAACTATATTCTTTCGCAGTTTAATCTTTTAAAATCTATAGGATTGCTCAATAGCGAATATCTTAAATTAAGATAATAACTAGCTTTTTAGGCTTTAATAAATAAATCTTGCCAATGAGAACAAAATGTGTACATTTATAAGCATGATTCGAGTGATAAAAATATTAAAAAAAGAGGCAAAAAATGACTAAAAATAACTTAAAAGTAGTTAAATCTACTAAAGATCAAGAATTGGATAATAAAGAGAAAAATAAAGCTTTAGACGCAGCAATCAGCCAAATCACAGATAATTTTGGAAAAGGCTCTGTAATGAAGCTTGGTGAAAAAAGAGCGATGGATATTGAGTCAATATCTACAGGCTCTCTAAGTTTAGATTTAGCTTTAGGAATAGGTGGTTTACCTAAAGGAAGAATTATCGAAGTTTATGGACCAGAGTCTTCTGGAAAAACAACATTAGCATTACAAGTTGTTGCTGAAGCTCAAAAAGCTGGTGGAATTTGTGCATTCGTTGATGCAGAGCATGCTTTAGATCCAGTTTATGCAAAAAAATTAGGTGTAAATACTGAAGAGCTTTTAATTTCACAACCAGACGCTGGTGAACAAGCTTTAGAAATAGCAGATACACTAGTAAAATCAGGCTCTATTTCAGTTATCGTAATTGACTCAGTTGCAGCTTTAACTCCAAAAGCTGAAATTGAAGGTGAAATGGGAGACCATCATGTTGGTCTTCAGTCAAGATTAATGAGTCAAGCTTTAAGAAAATTAACTGGTTCAATTTCAAATACAAACACAATGATGATTTTTATTAACCAAATTAGAATGAAAATTGGAGTTATGTTTGGAAGTCCAGAAACAACATCAGGTGGTAACGCACTTAAGTTTTACTCATCTGTAAGAATGGACATTAGAAGAATTGGTGCCATCAAAGATAAAGATGAAATTATTGGAAATACTACAAGAGTTAAAGTAGTTAAAAATAAAGTTGCACCACCATTTAAAGTTGTCGAGTTTGATTTGATGTATGGAAGAGGTATTAGCAAAATGGGTGAGTTAGTCGATTTAGGTGCTAAAGCTGACATCATTGAAAAATCAGGAGCTTGGTATGCTTATAAAGGTGAGAAAATTGGGCAAGGTAGAGAAAACGCAAAAACTTATCTCGCACAAAATCCTAAAGTTGCTGCAGAAATAGAAATGGCAATTAGAGAAAAAGCTGGTGTGATTTCGAAGAAAATTGAAGGAAATCCATTAAGTCCTGAAAAAATTGAAAAGGAGAAGAAAGTAGCTGAAAAAGAAGAGGCTGCAAAAGAAACTACTCCTACTAAAAAGAACTAGAATTAAAGGTCATCTTTAAATTATAAAGGCGCTTATTATAAGCGCCTTTCCCCCTTATCGTTATCTAGACATAGAACAAAAAAGCTGTATTTTAAAAATATGGCGGACAAATCATTAAATGAAATAAGAAGTACTTTTCTTAAATACTTCGAGAAAAATGATCATAAAATTGTTGAGTCTAGTAATTTAGTTCCAAATAATGATCCAACCCTAATGTTCGCTAATTCAGGAATGGTTCAGTTTAAAAATGTATTTACTGGTTTAGAAAAAAGAGATTATCAAAGAGCTACCACTTCGCAAAAGTGTGTTAGAGCAGGCGGTAAACATAATGATTTAGAAAACGTTGGTTACACACCAAGACATCATACTTTCTTTGAAATGTTGGGAAACTTTTCTTTTGGAGATTATTTTAAAGAGAGAGGAATTGAACTTGCATGGAACTTAATCACTAAAGATTTTGGTTTAGACAAAAATAAGCTTTATGTAACTGTTTTTCATGAAGATGATGAGGCTTTTAATTTCTGGAAGAAAATAGCAGGTTTTAGCGATGACAGAATAATTAGAATTGCAACATCAGATAACTTTTGGTCAATGGGAGAAACCGGTCCTTGTGGTCCTTGCTCAGAAATATTTTATGATCATGGTGATCATTTAAAAGGAGGATTGCCAGGAACCAAAGATCAAGATGGAGATCGTTTTATTGAAATTTGGAACTTAGTTTTTATGCAGTATGAGCAAGTCTCAAAGGAAAAAAGAATAGATTTGCCAAAACCATCTGTTGATACAGGAATGGGATTAGAGAGAATTGCAGCTCTTTTACAAGGTACGCACGATAATTATCAAACTGATCATTTTAAGAAATTAATAAGTTCAATATCTGAAGCAACAAAAGTTAAACAAGAAGATAAAAATATATCAAGTTTTAGAGTAATTGCTGATCACTTAAGAGCAAGCTCATTTCTTTTGGCTGAAGGAGTTTTACCTTCAAATGAAGGTCGTGGATATGTTTTAAGAAGAATTATGAGAAGAGGAATGAGGCATTCTCATTTGTTAGGATCTAAAGAGCCAATCTTTTATAAAATTTTTGACTCGTTAAAAAATGAAATGTCAGGAAATTATCCAGAGCTTGAAAGATCTCAATCATTAATCAAGGAAACTTTAAGGATGGAGGAGGAGAAATTTTTAGTTTTACTTGATAGAGGTATCAAAATTTTAAATGATGAAATTGCAAAAATAGACAAAGTTTTACCTGGTGATGTCGCTTTCAAATTATATGACACCTACGGTTTTCCTTTAGATCTTACAGAGGACATCTTAAAGAACAAATCATTGAAAGTTAATAATAAGAAATTTGATGAATTGATGAAAAAAAGCAAAGAGCTTGCTAAAAAGAATTGGAAAGGTTCTGGTGATAGTTCTGAAGAAGCAATTTGGTTTTCAATAAAAGACAAAACTGGTCCGACAGAATTTTTAGGTTATGAGTCTAATCAGTCTGAAGGCATAGTATTAAATCTAATTAAAAATAATAAAGAGTCAAAATCTTTATCTTCTGGTGAAGAAGGAGTGATTATTACCAATCAAACCCCGTTTTATGGAGAGTCAGGAGGACAACTTGGAGATAAAGGTACAATTGTTTCGGGTAATTCTGTTTTTGAAGTAGCCGACACGCAAAAAAAACTTGGGGACTTATTTGTTCACTACGGATCTTTGAAAACTGGAGAAATAAAAATCAATGATGTAGTAGAGATGAAAATAGATGTAGAGAGAAGAGATAATTTAAAAGCTTACCATTCTGCTACACACTTACTTCATGAGTCATTGAGAAGAACCTTAGGTAAACATGTTATGCAAAAAGGATCATTAGTTGCTCCAGATAGATTAAGATTTGACTTTAGTCATATGAAACCAATTACCAATGAAGAGTTAGAAACTATTGATAAGCTAGTTAATGAATATGTTTCAAATAGCTCTGAAGTAACAACAAGAATTATGACACCAAAGGCTGCCATTGAAAAAGGCGCATTAGCTTTCTTTGGAGAAAAATATGGGGAAGAGGTTCGTGTAGTATCTATGGGTAAGGAAAAAGAAGCATACTTTTCAACAGAGTTATGTGGAGGAACTCACGTTAAAAATACCGGTGATATTGGAAAATTTAAAACTGTAAGCCAATCGTCTATTGCTGCAGGTGTTAGAAGAGTTGAAGCTCTTAGAGATAAACAACTTGAAGATTTTATTAAGAATAAAGAAAAGTTATCAAATTTATCTGCTCAAAAAGATGAAGAAACTATTAAAGACTTGTCGTCTCAAATTATTAAACTTGGAGGTAAACCAAACGTCGATAATAAAGATTTAAAAGAAATCATAAAAAATCTTTCAAGACAACTTGAACAATTAAATGTCAGCTCAGTTCTTCAAGATAAAACAAAAAATATTATTAAAGATGATAAGATAAATAATATAAAAGTTAGATTTCAAAAAGTACAAGATTTACCTCCAAAAGATTTAAGAAAATTAGTTGATAATGGCAAAAAAGAATTAGGTGAAGGTATTGTAATTGTTTTTGCAATTAGTGAAGATAAGGTTGGTCTGGCAGTTGGTATTACTGATAAATTAGTCGATAAATATGATGCAGTAAGATTTGCAAAATTAGGATCAGAAACAATTGGTGGAAAAGGTGGTGGCGGTAGAAAAGATTTTGCTCAAGCAGGGGGTCTAGACAAGAGCAAAATTGATGAAGCTTTTGAAAAAATTAAGTCTTTAATTTAATTTCTTTTTTAAATTATTATCTATTTTATCTAGAAATTGATTTGTAGTTAAATACTTACTTGATGGCCCAACTAATATAGCTAAATCTTTGGTCATAAAACCACTTTCGACACAATTAATACAAACTTGCTCAATTGTAATAGCAAACTTTATAAGATCATCATTTCTATCCAATTTACCTCTGTGAGCTAGACCTCTTGTCCAAGCAAAAATTGAGGCTATTGGATTAGTTGACGTTTCTTTACCCTGTTGATGCATTCTATAGTGTCTTGTAACCGTTCCGTGGGCTGCCTCAGCTTCCATGACTTTTCCATCAGGGGTTAATAGTGTGCTTGTCATTAAACCTAACGAGCCATAACCTTGAGCCATCGTGTCAGACTGGACATCACCATCATAATTTTTACAAGCCCAAATATATTTTCCACTCCATTTCATTGCGCATGCAACCATGTCATCAATTAGTCGGTGTTCATAGGTAATTTTTTCCTTATCAAATTTTTCTTTAAATTCTTTATTAAATATTTCTTCAAATATATCTTTAAAACGTCCATCATACTTCTTTAGGATTGTATTTTTTGTTGAAAGGTATACTGGCCATTTTTTTATTAGACCGTAGCTAAAACAAGACCTTGCAAAGTCTTCAATAGACTTATCTAAGTTGTACATAGAGAGGGCAACACCTGGTCCTGTAAAATTAAATACTTCATATTTAATTTCATCTTTACCATCTTCTGATGTCCACTTAACTTCCATTTTTCCTTTACCTGGAACTTTAAAATCAGTTGCTCTGTACTGATCACCAAAAGCATGTCTACCAATTACTACTGGATCTGACCATGATGGCACTAATTTTGGAATATTTGAGCAAATAATTGGCTCTCTAAAAACCGTTCCCCCTATAATATTTCTTATTGTTCCATTTGGTGATCTCCACATCTTTTTTAAATTAAACTCTTCAACTCGTGCTTCATCAGGAGTGATTGTTGCACATTTTATACCTACACCAATTTTCTTAATTGCATTTGCAGAGTCTATTGTAATTTGGTCATCAGTAGCATCTCTGCTCTTCATGCCTAAATCGTAGTACTCAATTCCGATATCAAGATAGGGAAGGATCAATTTTTTTTTAATGAATTCCCAGATTATTCTGGTCATTTCATCACCATCTAACTCTACAATGGGGTTTTTTACTGTAATTTTGCTCACTTTATTTTTATCTTAATAATTGAATTTCGTAATTTTATATACATATTAATGAAAAATTATCAAATAGAAGAACATGTTTAGTAAGATATTCCCAAAAATTCATACCGAAGGATACAAGTTCCTAGTTATTGCTGGAATTATTACAATCGTATTTTATAGTTTCAGTAATTTTTTAGGTTTAATTGGTTTAGTTTTAACAATCTGGGTTTATTATTTTTTTAGAGATCCTGAGAGGGTAATTATTGATGATAATAATTATCTTGTTAGTCCTGCTGATGGAGAAATCATAAAAGTTGAAGAAGTTGATGGACCGAAAGAACTAGGTTTAGAAAATAAAAAGTTTAATAAGATTAGTGTTTTTATGAACGTATTTGATTGTCATGTTAATAGAACTCCATGTGCTGGAAAAATTGAAGAAATTTTATATAAACCTGGAACATTTGTTAATGCTTCTCTTGATAAAGCAAGTGAAGATAATGAGAGAAATTATTTTAGAATAAAAGACACAGACAATAATGACATTATAGTAGTCCAAATAGCAGGTCTTGTAGCAAGAAGAATAGTTTGTGAATCTAATAAAGATCAAGAATTAAAACAAGGCGATAGAATTGGAATGATAAGATTTGGAAGTAGAGCAGATGTATATTATGAAAACTACCAACCATTAGTAAAAGTAGGTCAAAAAGCTATTTCAGGTGAAACACTATTAGCTAAAAAATAAAATGGAACAACCCAAAAATAATTTAAAGATCGTATCAGATAAAAAAAGAGCAAGAATGATCTTGCCGAATATGCTTACACTAATAGGAGTTTGTATTGGTTTAACATCAATACGATTTGCTTTAGATGGTAGGTTTGAACTTGCAATAATAGCAATTCTCTTTGCTGCTTTAATCGATGGTCTTGATGGAAGAATAGCTAGATTAATCAAAGGTACTTCTAAAGTTGGAAAAGAATTAGACTCGCTTACTGATATGATAAGTTTTGGTGTAGCACCAGCATTTATAATGTATTTCTGGAAACTTAATACTTTAGGAAGATTTGGTTGGTTACTTTGTTTAGTGTATGTGATTTGTGTTGCATTACGTTTAGCAAGGTTCAATATAAATTCAAATCAAGAACCCTCTTGGAGAGATAATTTTTTTGAGGGTGTTCCATCACCAGCTGGTGGAATTTTGGTCTTAACACCTTTGATTATTAGTTTAACTGGTTTTAACTTTATTCAATTAAACTATGATTTAATGGTACCAGTCTTTTTTATTACAACTTCTTTTTTACTAATTAGTAAATTTCCTAGTTATTCTTTTAAAAAGATTGTGATACCTAGGAAGACAACAATATTTCTTTTATTTGGAATAGTTTTATTTTTTGGTCTTTTATTGATTTATACTTTTAATGTAATTGCAATTAGTGCTGCAATTTATGTTCTTTTATTACCAATAAGCTTTTTTCATTTTCAAAAAATTAAAAAACAACATGAAAATGACAAAATTCAAGACGATGATGACCTTGAAGACGTACTTTAATGAAAAAAAATGTAATCGTTTCCTTAGCCGATGCTAACTATTTTCCTTTATTAGATGAACTAGTTGATTCAATTAAAAGATTTAAACAAAGTGAAAGTGTTGCTATCTGTATTTTGGATGCAGGATTAAAGCAAGATCAGAAAGATAGTTTATCAAAAAAAGTTGATGAAATAAAAAATGCTGAATGGGATATTGAAGTGCCTGGTTATAAAGTTAAGGGAAAGGAGTGGTTGAAAAGCCAAGTCTCAAGAGCTTTTTTACCCAAATACTTTCCTAACTTTGAAAAATATCTATGGATTGATTGTGATGCGTGGGTAAATGATTGGAATTGTATAGATCTCTATTTTAAGGCTTGTGATGATGGAAAGCTTGGAATTACTCAAACAATTGGCCCAGGATACAAAATTACTTCAAAAGTAAACTGGCTTTTTGGAAAGCTAGCGTTAATTAAATCTCAAAACTTTAAACATGCTGTAAAATCCAAAATTAGTTATGCTGACGCTAGAAAACTAGCTTTTGCGCCACATATTAATATTGGAGTTTTTTCACTAGAAAAAGACTCCAAGGGTTGGAGCACTTGGCAAAATAATTTAGAGAAAACTTTAAAAGCAGGAAATATTTTTGGGTCTGAAGGTTTAGCAATTAACATGTCCGTTTATATCGATAATTTAGAAACAGAGTTTCTTCCCTTAAATTGTAATTGGATCACAAGTAATTTACTTCCAAAATATGATCAAAACCAAAGCACATTCGTTGAACCCTACTTACCAAATTATAAAATTGGCATAATGCATCTTGCAGCAGGTATTTGGAAAGATGGTAAGGATATGCGAGTGGATAAAAATATTAAAATTGAATTAGAAACTTTAGATAAAAATAAAATACTAAAAAGTTTAAGATATAATACTTAATTGAAAAAAAATAAGATTTCAAAAAATTGGGTAAATAAACAAAGACGGGATACTTATGTGCGTCAATCAAAAGTCGACGGTTATCGAGCTAGGTCGGCCTATAAACTAAAAGAGATAGATGAAAAATTTAGAATATTTAAAGGTGGAATGTCAGTTGTAGACATTGGAGCCGCTCCTGGCAGCTGGTCGCAGTATGTTGCAAAAGTAGTTAAGAGCGGAAAGATAATCTCTATTGATCTAAAAGAAATGGAAAATATAGAAAATACTTTACAAATTCAGGGTGACTTTACTTCAGTTGATACCCAAGACCAAATTAAAGAATATCTTAAAAAAAAACCTGATGTAGTCATGTCTGATATGGCTGTAAATACTACAGGGATAAAAAATATCGATTCAATTCAAACTGGTGAATTGTGTAAAGAAGCGATGGTTTTTTCAAAGAATGTGATTTCAGAAAAAGGTTTTTTTATTTCAAAAATATTTATGGGTAGTACCTTTAATGAAATTGTCGCACTGGGAAAAAAAATTTTTAAAGAAGTTAAGGTTTTTAAACCAAAATCTAGTAGGAAAGATTCTAAAGAAAGTTTTATAATTTGTAAAAATCTTAGATAGTTTCTTTAAATTTCAAAGGAATCGTATATAAATGATCATGGTTCCTATAAAAGAAGCTCTTACCTTTGATGATGTAACTCTGATGCCTAAGTACTCTGAGATCTTACCCTCAGATGTTGATACTAGCATCAAGCTTACAAATTATCTAAAATTAAATATTCCTCTATTATCTTCAGCTATGGACACTGTAACTGAAAGTAAAATGGCTATCGCAATAGCAAAAGCGGGTGGAATTGGAATTATTCATAGAAATTTAGATATAAAAAAACAAATTCTTGAAATTAAAAAAGTAAAAAAACAAAAACTTCTAGTCGGCGCTGCTGTTGGAGCAGGACCAAGCGAATTTAAAAGAGCAGAGGCAATACTTAAAGAAAAAATTGATATGATTGTTGTTGATACTGCACATGGACATACAAAAAAGGTTTCAGAGATAATTAAGTTTATCAAAAAAACAAAAGATAAAAAAACTGCACTTTGTGCTGGAAATATTGCAACACCTGCTGCAGCAAAATTTTTGTTAAAGCTTGGTGTTGATGTTATTAAAGTTGGGATTGGACCTGGTTCAATATGTACTACAAGACTAGTTGCAGGTATTGGTGTCCCACAACTAAGTGCAATACTAGAAGTTAGAAATGGAATAAGAAATAAAGATGTAAAAATTATTTCTGATGGTGGAATAAAATATTCTGGTGATTTAGCAAAAGCATTTGCTGCAGGAGCGGATGCAGTTATGATCGGTTCATTGTTTGCGGGAACAGATGAAGCACCAGGAAAATTGATTAAGAGAAATGGAAAACTTTTTAAAAATTTTAGAGGTATGGGCTCAGTCGGCGCTATGAATAAAGGATCTGCTGATCGATACTTCCAATCAAAGCAAAAAGACTCATCAAAATATGTGCCTGAGGGAGTAGAAGGATTTGCAAAATATAAAGGTAAAGTTGATAATATAATTTTTAAATTAATTGGCGGATTAAGATCATCTATGGGATACCTGGGATCAAAACAAATTAAATATTTAAGAGATAAACCACAGTTTGTTAAAATAACAAAAGCTGGTTTCTACGAAAGTATGGTCCATAACGTTGATATAGTTAAAAGTGATAATAAATATTAATGATAAAAATCTTTAAAATAACTGTTATTTTTTATTTCTTAATTAATGTTTTTAATATTTCTTTAAGTAATGAAAAATTTTTTAATGAAGGACTAGAACTCTATAACAAAAAAAAATTTGAAGATGCTAGATTTATGTTTGAGAGAAGTATTGTATTTAATCCAAAACATTCTAACTCGTATTTATATTTAGCTAAAATTTATAATCAGGAAAAAAATCAAAAGAAAGAGGAAAAAAATTTAGAGGCAACTTTATTGATTGAACCAAATAATGAAGAAGCAATGTTAATGTTAATGAAAATAGCATTAGAAAAATCAAACTACTCTAAAGTAAAGAGTCTATCAGAAGACTTTGTAAAAGTTTGCAAAAATTTATGTGATGAAAATAAAAGTATCTTAGATTCTTTAGCAAACTTAGAACCCAAAAATGAGTCTTGATCAAAATTTGAATAAGATTTTAATTGTAGATTTTGGTTCACAATTTACACAGCTAATAGCTAGAAGAACTAGAGAATTAGGAATTTTTTCTGAGATTATAAGTCACAAAAAAATTAAGAGCAAAGATATTAATCACACAGTTAAAGGTATTATTTTATCTGGTGGTCCTCTCAATGTTTATCAAATTAATAAATATTCCTTCGATAAAAAGATAATTCAAAAAGGGGTCCCAGTTTTAGGTATATGTTTTGGCCATCAAATAATATCTAAATTAAATGGTGGAAAAGTAAAACAATCTAAACATAGAGAGTTTGGTTTAGCTAATATTACAAAAAAAAATAATAGTCTCTTAATTAAAAATCTATTCAAGAAAAAAAAGCAAATAAAAGTTTGGATGAGTCATGCTGATCAAGTCTCAAAATTAGCAAAAAATTTTAAAGTAATTGCCTCAAGCCAAAATTCTAAATTTGCAGTAGTTGAGAATAAACTTAAAGATTATTATGGAGTTCAATTTCATCCAGAGGTGACACATACAGAAAATGGAAAAAAACTAATAAGTAATTTTATATTCTTGATATGTAAAATGAGAAAAAATTGGTCTTCTAAAGATCAAAAAATTAAATTGATAAAAGATGTAAGAGAAATGGTTGGAAATAATAAAGTCATCTGTGCCTTATCAGGTGGAGTAGATAGTAGTGTAGTTGCACAATTGTTGAATAAAGCAATTGGTAAAAATTTGCATTGTATTTTTGTTAATACTGGGCTCTTGAGAAAAGATGAAGAAAAACAAGTTGTTGCAACATTTAAAAAAAGGCTAAAGATTAATCTTACTTATGTTAATGCTGAGAAAGAGTTTATAAAAAAATTATCAAATGTTTCAGACCCTGAAAAGAAACGAAAAATTATAGGAAATTTATTCATTAAGATATTTGAGCGCTGTGCCAAAAAAATAAAAAATGTAAAATTTTTAGCTCAAGGAACTCTTTATCCTGATTTAATAGAAAGCAAATCAGTTACTGGTAGTCAAACATCTAAAATTAAATCTCACCATAATGTTGGAGGTTTACCTAAAAAAATGAAACTTAAACTAGTAGAGCCATTAAAATTTTTATTTAAGGATGAGGTAAGAAAACTCGGATTAGAACTGAAATTGAGTAAAGAAATTATTTCTCGTCATCCTTTCCCAGGACCTGGACTAGCAATAAGAATGCCAGGAGTAATAACCAGAGAAAAAATTAATATTTTAAAAGAAGCTGATCACTATTTTATTCAAGCTTTGAGAGATCACAATCTATATCATAAAATTTGGCAAGCTTATGCTGCATTACTTCCGGTTAAAACAGTTGGAGTAATGGGTGATAATAGAACTTACGAATACTTGTGTTTGCTTAGAGCAATAACGTCTGAAGATGGTATGACAGCAGATTTTTATGAATTTAAAAAATCATTTATACAAGAAATTTCAAATAAAATAGTGAATAGTATTAGAGGGATTAATAGAGTAGTTTACGATATAACTTCGAAACCACCGAGCACAATCGAATTAGAGTAAATGAATAAAAAGATTAAAAAAATTCTTAATAAAAAGAATAAATCAAAGATTATTTGTCTAACAGCTTACTCAAAAAATGTTGCTTCAATTCTTGATAAACATTGCGATTTAGTACTCGTTGGGGACTCTCTTGGATCAGTTTTATATAACTTTAAGTCTACTAGACAAGTGACTTTGCAGACTATGATTAATCACTCTAAAAGTGTCAGACTTGGTATTAAGAAATCACTAATGGTTGTAGATATGCCCTATAATACATATCGAAATCCAAGTGAGGCTTTGAAGAATTCAAAACTGGTTATGACAGAAACCAAATGTGATGCTGTTAAGTTAGAAGGAGGAAAAAAGATAATTCCTATAGTTAAAAGATTAATAAAAAATAAAATACCAGTCATGGGTCATGTCGGAATATTACCCCAGACAGATAAAAAATTTACTTTTAAAGGTAAAAAATTAAAGGAAAGTGAGAGACTGCTTAGAGATACTAAACTTTTAGAAAATGCTGGAGTTTTTTCAATTGTATTAGAATGTGTAGAAACAAAATTGTCTAAGAAAATATCCAACCATATAAAAATTCCAACAATAGGTATTGGCTCTTCAGTTAATTGTGATGGCCAAGTTTTAGTGATTGATGATTTAACAGGATTAAGTCAAAGTAAATTAAAATTTGTTAAAAAATTTGTTGATATAACAAAGTTGATTGAAACTGGTGTGAAAAAATTTAAATCTGAAGTATTAAAGAAACAGTTTCCTAAAGCAAAACATTCGTTTAAAAAATAAATAACTATCCCATTGTAAAAGGATCAGACATTGGTTTATCTGAAGAATTATACCATGTTGTCTTAATTCTAGTGTATTCTTTGATAGACTCTATTCCCGCTTCTTTTCCGTAGCCACTATCTTTTATTCCACCAAAAGGTGCCATTGGAGATATTAGTCTATAAGTATTAATGAATACGATACCCGCTCTAATACTTTTTGAAACTCTATGAGCTCTTGCAAAATTAGAGGTATAGACTCCTGAAGATAATCCATATTTATTATCATTCATTTTTTCTATTACCTCTTCTTCTTTGTCAAATTTCATAACCGATAAAATTGGACCAAATAATTCATTTTCTGCGACAGGAAGATTATGATTTTTACACTCTATAATTGTTGCTGGAAAATAGTAACCTTTATTTGAAACAGAAGATCTTTTTCCTCCACATCTAACCTTTCCACCTTGTTCAATCGTTGCTTTAATATTTTTTTCTATGTTTTCTAATTGTTTAAAACTATTTAATGGTCCCATCTGAGTATCTTTTTCCATTGGACCACCTAATTTAATTTTTTCAGCTTTAGAAACTAATTTTTTTAAAAATTCATCATAAATATTAGATTGTAAATAAAGCCTAGATCCTGCAATACAACTTTGACCGCTTGCACCAAATATTCCTGCAGTTATGCCATTTAAAGCATTTTCTTGATCAGCGTCATCAAATACTACAACTGGACTTTTGCCACCCAGTTCCAAGCTTACTTGAGATAAATTTTCTGCAGAATTTCTAACAATATGTTTTGCAGTTTCTGGTCCACCAGTGAATGCTATTCTTTCTACAAGATTGTGTGTAGTTAAAGCTTTACCACAAGGTTCACCTAAACCAGTAATTATATTAATTACTCCTTTTGGTAATCCAGTTTTATCAATTAATTTTGCAAACTCTAAGAGAGTTACTGGAGCAAGTTCAGATGCTTTAATTACAATAGTATTACCCATAGCAAGAGCTGGCGCAAGTTTTACGGCTGTTAATAGCATTTGAGAATTCCAAGGAATAATTGCAGCCACAACACCTATAGGAATCCTTGTTGTTGTAACTTGCATATCTGGTTTATCTATTGGCACAACAGTTCCTTCTACTTTATCTGCTAAACCTGCAAAATAATCATAATATTCCGCAATATAATTAGCTTGAGTTTTTGTTTCTCTATAAAGTTTACCAGTATCAATAGTTTCTATTTTTCCAAGATGTTCCGCATTAGCTCTTAATTGGTCAGCAATTAACTTTAAATACTTTGCTCTTTCTCTTGGATGAAGTTTCGACCAATTATTTTCAAAAGCTTTTTGAGCAGATTTGACAGCTTTATCCACATCTTTTTCATTGGCCTCAGGAACAGTTGCCCAAACTTCATTATTTTCAGGATTTAATGTTTCAATTTTTTTTCCTGAAGATGAATTTAACCATTCACCATTAATATACATTTTAAAATCTTGTATTTTTGACATTTAGTTATTAATAAAATTTTTAATATTCATATTAACATCATCCATACATTCTATACTACAAAGATGTTTTCCATTTTGAATTTCAATATAAGTAGAATTAATAAGGTCTTTAACTAATTTTTTAGACATTGCTGGAGTTGAGCCAGCATCATCTGAACCGGTCATTATTAAAGTTTTTCTGTCTATCTTTTTTATGGCTTCAAAATCATCATAATGATTAGCAAATAACTCATAAGCTTTAAGAAAGTTTTCATGATCCTTTGGTTCTTTATTTAAGATATTCATAAATGAATCATAAGTTTCTGGGTTATCTTTAAGATATTTATCACTAAACCATCTTTTCAAAGCTTGTTTAGATATTGGCTTATTTAATTTTGCTTGATTATATCTATCTAACACAAGTGATCTTTCCTCATCTGACCTCTTATAAGTAGTTCCGATTAATATTAGTTTTTCAACTTTTTTCTGAAAATAAGAAGAAAAATCTAAAGCAATTAAAGAACCCAATGAAAAACCTATAAGATTTATTTTTTCTATTTTTAAGTAATCTAAAATTTCTAAAAGTTGATTGGAAAAATCTTTAAGACTTAATTTATTTATATTGCATGGAGTCTTGCCGTGTCCTAATAGATCATAAGTTAAAGTTGAATATTCATTAAAGAATTTTGTTTGATAATCCCACATTTGATGATCAAGTCCTACTCCATGGATAAATACAATAGGAATAGTGTCTTTTTTATTAAATAAATAATAATTTTGATTTGGATCAAAATTTTGAGACATTAGATTATTTGGGGTCTAATCCCATTTCTTTCATATCTTGATAACGATCTCCAGTTCTAGCGTGAGCTCTTCCACTTGAAGCACCACCGATTGCAATTACTATTTCATCATCAAAAGGAGCATCATGAATAGTAAATTCATGAGTTAGATAATAAGGTCTTAAACCAGAGTCTGTTTTGTGCATCATAGGAATAGATATTTTAGACCCCGCAGGCCCTCTTGTATTTGTAAAACTTAAATACGAAGTACCACCAACAGCATCTCTAAATTTATTTCCAAATCTTAAAGTATGAATAAATGCTGATGCATGTTCTATTTCACCATTTAATCCTACGGTGCCAGCTTTTCCATAAGCTAAAATTTTTTCAGGTGATCCAATTTCTTTAATTAATTCTGGTACTAATATGTCACCAAGTTTTGGAGCTAAATCTAAAATGATTGGTTTTAAATCTTCCACAAATCCTTGACCAGCCCAAGGGTTTTTAAAAACAGCTGCAACAGAAACCATCAAAACGGGTTTTTTGGCATCTTTTCCACCCTCAATAAAAGTTTTATCTACAAATTTTGTAAACTTCCTTAATTCGAGTTTCACTAACTAGCTTTCTCTATATCGTCGTTATCAAAATTAATCTTAGGTATTACTTCATCATTAAATAATTTAATACTTCTCATACACGCTTTATGGTCTATTCCAGGAAAATTTGACCAAACTTGTAAGTTTTGTAAATTTAATTCTGATTTCAATTCATTAATTTTGTTAACTACGTACTCTGGAGTGCCAAATAATAGATTTCTTTTATGTAAGAAATCATAATTAAGAAGATCTAATTTATGCTTTGTTTCTGGTAATTCTTCACCTGGATCCATATGGTTTCCTAAACCCCTCCAATGGCAAACCCATCTCATATAATTTATAATGTGTTCTCCAGCTAATTTTTCTGCTTCTTCCATTGTTTCTGCAACAAACATATCTCTAACTAAAGAAATTCCTTCTCCTAATGCAACATCTCTATTTTCGGCTTTAGATTTTGCATCTCTATAAATCTCAAATCTTTTCTTTAAAGCTTTTACAGTAGGTATCCACATTATAGTATTAAGACCATTTTGTGCCGCCCATTCAATTGATCTTGCACCGTCTACCACCTGCCAAATTGGAGGATGAGGTGATTGTTTTGGTTTTGGAACAATACTTATTTTTTTAATTTCATTTGTTTTTGTGTCTAAAAATTTTTCACTTGGTGGACTCATATCATGTTGCCAAACAAAATTTGGAGATGGATAAGTATAAAATTCACCTTTATGATTAAAAAATTCCTCAGTCCAAGCTTTTTTCATTATAGTTAATGTTTCATCAAATAATCTAAAGTTTTTAGCCTGATCTTTAAGGTCAGCCTCTTTATTCATATTTATAGCTTCTCTTCCATAGATGCCTCTGCCAATTCCAACCTCGACTCTTCCATTTGATAATTGATCTAATAAGGCAATGTCTTCTGCCAATCTTATTGGGTTATGGAAAGTTATAACATTACAAGCTTGTCCTATTCTAATTTGTTTAGTTCTCGCAGCTGCATCAACACCCATCATTAAAGGGTTTGTGCAAGACTCCATTCCCTCATGATTAAAGTGATGCTCTGTATACCAAATAGAGTTCCAATTATTTTCATCACAATAAGTAGTGATCTCCTTCGTTTCATCTAATAATTGATTATATGGTTTATGATTCCAGTTGGTGGTATTGCAAAAATAACCAAATTTCATTCTAACCTCCTTAAATAATTAAATCTAAGACGATTGATCCCACTTTCGTATTTTGTAAATATCGACGAGTTATGTATCGCTTAGATATAACTGTAATTTAACTAGACTATTTAATCAATATATATTTAATCAAGCTTTAAATGAAATTAACCAAGATAAAACCAAAATATCTAAAAAAACATAATCCAAGGGTAGGCTTAATTACGTTGGCTAGTGATTTTAGAATCGAAAAAGATTTTAATAATGTAATTTATGGTAAGGATATAGATTTATACTGCAACAGAATTAAATGTTACAATCCTTTAACAAATGAAACATTAAAAAAAATGGCAGATGATATTCCAAAAGTTACAAGGGATATTTTACCAGATCAAAATTTAGACTGTGTTGCTTACGGTTGTACTTCAGGAACAATTGCTGCTGGTTATCAATCTATTCTTGAGAAAGTAAATTCAGTAAAACCAAATACCAAAGTTACAACACCAATAACATCAGCGATTAATGCACTTAAAAGCTTAAAGATAAAGAAATTATCAATCTTTACTCCTTATACTGATGAAATAAACCAATCTGTAATTAATTATTTCAAAAAAAAAGATATAGAAATTGATGAACTTTCTTATTTTGATATAGCATCAGATCTAGATATTGGAAAGGTTGATCCACAACACGTATTTGAAACACTTACAAAAATAGATTTATCAAAGAGCGAAGCTTTGTTCATTTCTTGTACTGCATTACCGGTGCTTTCAGTAATTAATGAATTAGAAAAAAAAATGAATAAAGTGGTCTTATCAAGCAACCAAACTTTAATTTGGGATACTCTTAGGGAAATAAATTATAATAATAAAATTGAAGGTTTTGGTGAATTATTTGATAATTAGTTTATGAATTTTACTAATGAAGAATACAAATCTAGATTAAAAAAAGTTCAAAGATCAATGCAAGATAAAGGAATTGAGATTTTGATTTCACAAGATCCATCAAATATGAATTATCTCACAGGTTATGATGCGTGGTCTTTTTATTATGCACAATGTGTAATTGTTCATGCAAATGCTGAAGAACCAATTTGTTTTGTTAGAGATCAAGATGCTGGGGGTGCTTATATAAAAACTTATTTGAAAGATGAAAATATAATTAAGTATCATGAGAAATATATTCATACTTGGCCGCTACATCCCTACGATGCTTTAGTTAATTTAATTAAGGAGAAAAAATGGGATAAATTATCCATAGGCGTTGAGATGGATAGTCATTATTTTACCGCTTATTGTTATGAAAAAATTAAAAAAGGATTACCCAACGCAAAATTGTTAGATAGTGAACGATTAGTGAATTGGGTTAGGCTTGTTAAGTCAGACGCGGAAATAGAATATATGAAAGCAGCTGCACAAATTACTCAATTAGGTATGAAAAAAGCTTTTGAAGTAATAAATCCAGATATAAGGCAATGTGATGCTGTTTCAGAAATTTGGTCAACTTTAATTAAAGGAACTTCAGAATTTGGTGGAGATTACGCTTCAATAGTGCCAATGCTACCAACTGGAAAAGGAACCTCTGCATCGCATTTAACTTGGACCGAGGATAAATTTGTTAAAGGAGAGGCCACAATAATAGAATTATCTGGTGTTAATAAAAAGTATCATTGTCCAATGGCTAGAACAGTTTTACTCGGAAAACCCGATCAAAAAAAGATCGATACAATGGAAAAAACTAATGAAGCACTTCAAGCCGGCATTGATCAAGTTAAAGCAGGAAATACCGCTGATGATGTTGCGCAAGCTTTTTGGAAGATATTAGATAAATATAAAATAGAAAAAACGTCAAGAACTGGTTATTCAATTGGGATAGGTTATCCACCTGATTGGGGTGAACATACTTTAAATATTTCAAAAGGTGATATGACATTGTTACAACCCAATGTTACTTTTCATATGATTGCAGTAATGCAATTTGGAAATTGGGGAGTAGAAGCATCAGAAGCTATTAGAGTAACTGATAAAGGATCAGAATTATTTTGTAATTTTTCTAAAGAACTTCATATTAAAAGCTAATTATTAAAGGTTGATATTTATTCCTACAAATGTTTTAAAGTTGCTTAATTTATGGCTTCAAAAAAAGATTTCGTTAAATTTGATAAAGTCGATAAAAGCTACGATGGTAAAGTCTTAGTTGTTAAAGACCTTCAATTAGATATTGCTGAAGGAGAATTTATTACAATGTTAGGTCCCTCTGGATCTGGTAAAACAACTTGTTTAATGATGTTAGCTGGCTTTGAAACACCTACTAACGGTGAAATTTATTTAGATGGCAAAGCTATATCTAGCATACCTCCTCACAAAAGAGGAATCGGAATGGTATTTCAAAATTATGCTTTATTCCCACATATGACTGTGTATGAAAATTTAGCTTTTCCATTAAGAGTGAGAAAAATTCCAAAAGATGAAGCTGATAAAAAAATTGATAAAGCGTTATCAATGGTATCTCTACAAGGTTTTGCTGCAAGGATGCCAGGCCAGTTGTCTGGTGGACAACAACAAAGGGTAGCAGTTGCAAGATCATTGGTGTTTGATCCACAATTAGTTTTAATGGATGAACCTTTGGGAGCTCTCGATAAAAATTTAAGAGAGAGTATGCAGTACGAAATAAAACATATTCATGAAAGTATTGGTGTCACAGTTGTTTATGTTACCCATGACCAAAGTGAGGCTTTAACAATGTCCAATCGTATTGCAGTATTCAATGATGGAAAAGTTCAACAGCTCTCAAGTCCTGACGAATTATATGAGAAACCTGTAAACTCATTTGTTGCTGAGTTCATTGGAGAGAATAATACTTTTGGTGGAGAAGTTTCCGATATCTCTGGCGGAAAGTGCAAAGTTAAATTGGCAAATGCAGAAATACTTGCAAATCCAATTTCAGTTAAAGGTAAAGGAGAACGAACTACTGTCTCTTTAAGACCTGAAAGGGCTTTGATTAATCCAACTGCAAAGATGGACAATCTCCATAAAGGAAAAATTGAAGAAGTTATATATCATGGTGACCATACAAGAGTAAGAATAAATTTATTAGGTAACCCAGAATTTATTTTAAAAGTTCCAAATAGCTCATCTAACTTAGACATTAAACTCGGAAATGAAATTAATATTGGATGGAACAGTGATGATGCTCGGGCACTTGACCCCAAATAAACTATCCACAATTATTGTATAATCACACAAAAAGGGCTGTTGACTCTCTACTCTGAAGTTGTTTTAATTAGTTTTTTAAACGTTTAAACGGAGGAAAAATGAAAAAACTAAGTAAAATATTACTAGCTATTTCTTTTGTACTTTCACTAACTACTTCAGCATTTGCAACAACAGTAACTGCAGTGTCTTGGGGTGGGGCTTATACTGAGTCTCAAAAGTTAGGTTATGGTGATCCTACTGCTAAAAAACTAGGCATTAATATTGCTTGGGTTGATTATTCAGGTGGTTTATCAGAAATTAAAGCACAAAAAGAAGCTGGAAAGATCACGTGGGATATAATCGACGTGTTCGCAATGGATACTATCACTGGATGTGATGAAGGATTATTTGTTGAATTTGATTTTGACAAAGACTTCCCACCAGCTCCCGATGGAACTCCAGCAAGTAAAGATTTCTTTACTGCAATGCCAAGTAAATGTGCTGTAGGAAATATTTTATATTCTTGGAACTACGCTTATAACACTAATAATGTTAAAGGTACTCCAAAGACTATCAAAGATTTCTTTAACACAAAAAAATTCCCTGGAAAAAGAGCTATCTACAACAGCGCTCTAACTAATTTAGAGATCGCTTTAGCTGCAGATGGTATCAAGCCAGGTAAAGGCGGAGCAAAAATCTACAAAGCTTTAGAAACAGAAAAAGGTGTTGAAAGAGCAATGAACAAGATCAAAGAATTATGTACAGATCCAAAAGGTGGATGTGTATTTTGGTCTGCAGGTGCTCAACCACCGGAACTGTTAGTATCAGGTGAAGTAGTGATGGCTACTGGTTGGAATGGTAGATTCTTCAATGCAGAAATTGGAGAAGGTGCACCAATCAAACAAGTTTGGGATGGCCAAGGTCTTGATTACGAGTATTTCGTACAAGTTAAAGGTGGACCAAACGATGCT
>CABYNK010000006.1 GCA_902520355.1 uncultured Pelagibacteraceae bacterium | reverse complement strand
GCACTATTTTGTGAATAAACGTAAACCATATCGGGCATATTGAGCTTCAACTTATTAATAAAATCATTATCAAATTTTTCATTATGGACAGTTTCATAGTTTATCAATCTTTTAACGTCATATCCCTCGTTTTGAAGCTGATTATCAAGATCAACTGAAATGTTTTCTCCACTTACATAAATTAATTTACCCTCTGTTTTATCAAAATTTTGTAATATCAATTCTTTTAAATTTAGAACGTTTCCTTCTGCTGCAATTGTATTTGAAAAACCATGACCTCTCGCTTCTTTTTCGGTTGAATTTCCTACGCAAAAACATTTTATTTTTTTATCCAGCCTGTTTGAATTTAAAAATTTCACAGCGTTAGAACTTGTAAAAACAATACCCTTAAATTCAGAAAGATCTATTTTTTCATGAAGAATCTTTTTGATAGATAATAAAGGTAAATGTGAAACCTTATGACCAAGAGACTGGAACTTAATTATCATTTCGGAACAGTCTTCTAGGGGTCTGGTTAATAGAATATGCATTTTATTTTTTATAAGAATTATTTGATTTTGTTTTTAAAATTTTACCTATTTCATTTCCAAGTTCTCTAAAATTTTCTAAACTGTCGGATTTTTTTTCATAAAATCTTTGTGAACCATCTAATGAAAAAAGTTCAGCTTCCACTGTAATTCTATTTTCATCTATTTTAGAATAAATACCAACAGCTGTTTCACAAGCTCCCTCTAAAATTTTCAAAATATTTCTTTCTGCATGTGCTCTTTTATAAGTCTCTTTGTGATTAATCTTTTTTAACATTGAGATCATTTCTTCATCATTTTCTCGACACTGTATAGCAATTATACCTTGTCCTGCACTTGGAATTATTTCCTCGATAGAAAAAATTTTTGAGATTTTATCTTCAAATTTCAAGTGCTTTATTCCAGCATAAGACAAAATTATTGCATCATACTCACCATTCATTAATTTTTTTATTCTAGTGTCAACATTTCCCCTTATAAGTTTACAAATAAAATCTGATCTAATCTTTTTTATTTGAAACTGTCGTCTATAAGAAGATGTACCAATAACCGCATTCTGTTTTAAATCTTTAAATTTTTTATCTCCATTAATCATTACAATTTCTCTCGCATCAGTTCTTTCGAGAAATGTATCTGTTAAAAGACCCTTGGTCTCAATTGCCGGCATGTCTTTAAGTGCGTGAACTGCAATATCAATATTATTTTTTTGAAGCTCTTGTTCGATACTACTTGAAAACAAACCTTTCCCACCAACTTCGGATAATCTGATATCTTGTATCTTATCTCCTTTGGTTGAAATTTTTTCAATAAAAACATCCTCATCATCAAAATTAGTTACCTCAATAATTTTGTCTTTTACTTTTTGAGCATATAATAATGCTAACTTGCTTCCTCGGGATCCAATCTTTATTTTCTTTTTCATAAAAAAATCATTTCTTACTTGTATTGGGATTGTACAATTATTAAAAACTATTTGAATGAATAAAAAACCCTTAATTCTAGGAATTGAAACTAGCTGTGATGAAACTGCAGCATCTTTAATCTCAGAAAATGAGCAAGGAATACCAATAATTTTGTCTAATGTTATTTCTAGCCAAACAGAAGTGCATAAAGAATTTGGTGGGGTTGTTCCTGAGCTTGCTGCCCGATCCCATTTAGAAAAAATTGATTGGATTGTTCAAAAGGCTTTGGATGAAACTGGAAAAAAAATAGACGAAGTAGATGCAGTTGCCGCAACTGCAGGACCAGGTTTAGTTGTGTGTTTATCAGTTGGATTAAGTTTTGGTAAAACTTTTGCTAATTTAATTAAAAAACCCTTTATTGCAGTTAATCATTTAGAAGGTCATGCTTTGAGCCCAAGAATAAATTCAGGATTAGATTATCCATATTTATTTTTATTAATTTCAGGTGGACATTCACAATTTTTAAAAGTTCAAGGACTTGGAAATTATAAAAGGTTAGGCACAACCATAGATGATGCTTTAGGTGAGGCATTTGATAAAACTGCGAAGTTATTAGGAATAGAATTTCCCGGTGGACCCAAAATTGAAGTTTTTGCTGACAAGGGAAACCCTGAAAGATATGAGTTACCAAAACCAATTATTAATAGGGGTGGTTGTAACTTATCATTTGCAGGCTTGAAGACAGCAGTTTTAAAAATATCAAAAAAGATAAAAACAAAACAAGATAAATTTGATTTAGCAGCCTCTTTTCAAAAAACCATAATAGAAATCCTGAATAAAAAAACAAAGATTGCTTTTTTAGAGTTTGAAAAAAAAAATAATCTTAAAAAAAAAATTTTTGTTGTTGCTGGTGGGGTTGCAGCTAACAAAAAAATTAGATCAATGTTAATTAATCTATGTAAAGAAAAAAATTATGAAAGTATTTTTCCCCCAATAGAACTTTGTGGTGATAATGCTGCAATGATAGGAATGGTAGGCTTAGAAAAATTTAAATTAAATCAATTCAATGATTTAGATTATCCAGCAAAACCTAGATGGCCACTAGACGAAAAAGCTAATTTCTTAAAAGGAGCAGGTGTAAAATTATAATGCAATACTGGTTACTTAAATCAGAGCCTGATGTTTGGTCAATTGATCAACAAAAAAAAGCTGGTGAAAAAGGAGCACCCTGGGATGGTGTAAGAAACTATCAAGCAGCAAAGAATTTAAAAACTATGAAAAAGGGTGATCAATGTTTTTTTTATCACTCAAATATTGGAAAAGAAATTGTTGGAATAGTAGAAGTTGTGAAAGAGCATTACATTGATAAAACAGATAAATCAGGAAGATTTGTTGCTGTTACTGTTAAGTTTTTGAAAAGACTTGATAATCCTGTGCCTTTAGAGAAAATTAAAAAAAACAAGGATTTAAGCCATTTATCTTTAATTAAACAAAGTAGATTATCTGTAATGCCTATTGACTCAAAAAGCTGGAAGATTTTAAATAAAATGAGTAAATATTAAAAAATATGTCAAAAAAAAAGAAAAAAAACAAAAAGATAAAGAAAAAAAAATCTTCAAAAAAAAGAACAAAAATAAAAATAGCCTCAAAAACTAGAAGATCTACAGCTAAAAGATCTAAAAAGAAAAATATCGATAAAACATCATCTAACGATCAGGTTATTAAAACTAAACCTGAGTGGGTAAAAAGAAGTTTAGCAAATAAAGCTCAATATCAAAAAAAATATTCTGATTCTATTAAAAATAATAATTCATTTTGGAAAAAAGAAGGAAAGAGAATTACTTGGATAAAACCTTACAAAAAAATTAAAGATGTGAAATATAGTAAAGACGAAGTAAAAATTAAATGGTTTGAGGATGGCACTTTAAATGCATCTGCAAACTGTATAGATCGTCATTTAAAAGATAAAAAAGATAAAACTGCTATTATATGGGTTGGTGATGATCCTAAAGATACTCAAAAAATTTCTTATAAACAATTACATCAAAAAGTTTCAAAAGCTGCGAATGGTCTTAAAAAACTAGGGATACAAAAAGGTGATCGTGTCACTATTTATTTGACGATGATCCCTGAATTAGCAATATTGATGTTGGCCTGTGCAAGAATAGGCGCCATACACTCAATAATTTTTGGTGGTTTCTCTGCAGAATCAATTTCGGGAAGAGTAAATGATTGTAAATCTGAGTATATAATTACTGCTGATGAAGGAGTGAGGGGGGGCAAGACTATTCCTTTAAAGGCGACGACAGATGAAGCGTTATCTAATTGCCCAGATGTAAAAAAATGTATTGTTGTAAAGAGAACTGGTAATTATGTTTATTGGGAACAAGGTCGAGATGTTTGGTATCACGATTTAATCAAAGATGTCCCAAGCTATTGTGAGCCTGAAGAAATGAGTGCGGAAGATCCTTTGTTTATTCTCTATACATCAGGATCAACCGGAAAGCCTAAAGGAGTATTGCATACCACTGGAGGATATATGGTTTATGCTTCTATGACTCATCAATATATTTTTAATTATAAACCTAATGACATTTATTGGTGTACCGCAGATATAGGTTGGGTAACTGGTCATAGCTATATAATTTATGGACCATTAGCTAATGGAGCAACAACTATTATGTTTGAAGGTGTTCCAAATTACCCTGATAGCTCAAGGTGGTGGCAGATTGTAGACAAATATAAAGTAAATACTTTTTATACAGCGCCAACAGCTATAAGAGCCTTGATGAGAGAAGGTGATGGCCCAGTTAACAAAACTTCAAGAAAATCTTTAAAATTATTAGGAACTGTTGGAGAACCCATAAATCCAGAAGCATGGATGTGGTATTATAAAACTGTTGGAAATTCGAAATGTCCAATAGTCGATACATGGTGGCAAACAGAAACAGGTGGAATTCTAATAGCACCACAAACTGGAGCCATTCCACTTAAACCTGGTTCAGCAACAAAACCTTTTTATGGAATTAAACCAGTGCTAGTGAATAAAGATGGTAGAGAAATTAAAGGTGAGGGTGAAGGTAGACTTTGTATAGCTCAATCCTGGCCTGGTCAAATGAGAACCGTATATGGTGATCATCAAAGATTTATTGATACATACTTTTCACAATTTGATGGCAAATACTTTACAGGAGACGGATGCAGAAGAGATAAAGACGGTTACTATTGGATAACAGGTAGAGTGGATGATGTAATTATTGTCTCTGGTCATAATTTAGGTACGGCTGAAATTGAAAGTGCCTTTGTTGCCCATCCCAAAGTCGCTGAGGCTGCAGTGGTCGGATATCCTCATGATATTAAAGGTAATGGTTTATATTGTTATGTCACTCTCAATGCGGGTGAAAGTGAGACAGGCGATTTAGATAGAGAGTTAAAACTTTGGGTGAGAAAACAAATAGGACCTTTAGCAACACCAGATCTGATTCATTTTACACCAGGACTTCCGAAAACAAGATCTGGAAAAATTATGAGAAGAATTTTAAGAAAAATCGCAGCAAACGAACATGGACAACTAGGTGACACTACTACTCTAGCTGATCCAGGCGTAGTCGATAGTTTGGTGGAAAATAGAAAAAATACTTAAAACTTTATTCTTTCATTAAATTCTTTTTTAATAACATCCCATTTTAAGATTACTGAATTTAGAACTATTTTTCGATCTAAGTTTTTTAAATCTTCTGCAATTGGTGCCCACTCAAATAATGAAAGAGCACTAGGGTTAAATGGAAGATCATTATAATGATTATCCCAATTTATATTTTGTAATCTTTCATCAAAACTTTTTTTAGCTTTTTCAATAATGTCGATTGGCATTTTATTTGAAGTTTCGTCGTCTAAGATCTTTAAAAAAATCTCTTTTGCTTTTTCAGTTTCTTGATAATTAAAATTCGCTTTTAGTTTTGAAAATGTAAAAAAAGTGAGATCTTGAAGAGCAACTGCATAAATGTTCCACTTAGCTAAGTTAACTGAATTCATAAATGTATCATTCTCGAAATGAAGAACATACCTGGTCCCCATCCTCGTTTTTAGATAACCGTAAAGGGTAACCTGACTCACCCAGGCAGATTTTGTTTGAATAAAAGTCTCAAGTTCATCTAAGTTGCTAATTTTCTCTTTAGGGATGAAAGCTTTAAACATGGCGAAAAGATAAGTCTTAAAATCATGCCAAGTTAAGTCTCTCCACGTTAATTTGTATTTCCCCATAAAAAACCCTATTTTTGACACTTATAGCTAGAAAACGCTAGTAAATTTACCAATTTTAACACTTTAATTCTATTTGATAATGGTTATGGTTTTGGCCAGTTATAACTAAAAAGAGAGAGGTATAAATGTCAAAACAAGAACAACATTGGGAAAAATCCAAGGGTTTGCTAATGGTTACCTTAGCAATTTGGTTTGTTTTCTCAATTGGCATCTTCCTATTTGGGGCTGAAATGAACGAAGTTACGGGGCCATTTGGTTATCCGTTAACTTATTGGTTCACATGTCAGGGTTCTCTTGGAATTTTCGTAATACTGATTTTCTGGTTTGCGAATAGACAAGAAAAAATTGATGAAGAGTTCGGCTTTAGTGAAAGAGGAGATGACTAATGATTAAAGGTAATTTTATAGACAATTTGCCTAAAGTTTATGGAATCTATACAGGTGGTTTTTTAGCTTTCATAATCATTATGTCAATTGGAGAGCAGATGGGTATGACAGCGAAAGTAATTGGTATTTGTTTCGTTGCCTTCACAGTAGCCATCTATGCTATAATTGGTTATCTATCACGTACAGCACAAGCTGATGCGTATTACGTAGCTGGAAGACAAGTACCAACCGTGTTCAACGGAATGGCGACAGCAGCAGACTGGATGTCTGGTGCATCATTCGTTGCAATGGCAGGTGGTATTTACTTTAAAGGTTACGGTTATATGGCACTTCTTGTAGGTTGGACTGGTGGGTATGTATTAGTTGCATCATTATTAGCACCATACCTAAGAAAATTTGGCTGTTACACAGTTCCAGATTTCATAGGTACAAGATACGGTGGTAATTTAACAAGGTTTCTTGCGGTAGTAGTTTTAACTGTTGCCTCATTTACCTATGTGACTGCACAGATTAACGCCACAGGTACAATTGCATCTGTTGCACTTGATATTCCATTTCAATACGCAGTATACGTTGGACTAATAAGTATCTTACTTTGTTCAATGCTTGGTGGTATGAGAGGGGTAACTTGGACACAGGTAGCACAATATATCGTACTAATCGTAGCTTACTTATTGCCAGTATTCTGGATCAGTAACAAAATGGGTGCGGGTTTCTTCCCTCACTTTATGTTAGCTGATGAAGTTTCTAGAATAGCTGAATTAGAGGCTCAGTTTGGTTTTGTTAAAAACTCTGCTGAAAATCTAAAAGAAGTGCCAAAAGGTTTGGCTGGAATAACTAAAGCTCACTCAGCGGTGAACGCAACACCTTGGGCATTTATTTCATTAGCGTTAGCGATGATGATGGGAACAGCTTCATTGCCTCACGTTATGATGAGATATTTTACTACTCCAAGTGTAAAAGCAGCTAGAAAATCAGTAGGTTGGTCATTATTCTTTATCTTCCTACTTTATTCTTCTGCTCCAATGTTAGCAACACTATCTAAGCTGTCATTGATTGATCCATCATTACCAACTGGTATTATTGGTAAATCAATTTCAGAAGTTCAAGCGATAGATTGGTATCAAAACTGGAACAGTGCAAACTTGATGTTTGTAAGCGACTTTAACGGAAATGGAACTCTAGAGTTAAATGAGTTTTTCATGGGTGGTAAAGCCGTTGTGTTAGCAACTCCAGAAATAGCTGGATTACCATATGTAATCTCAGGTCTGGTTGCTGCAGGAGGTATGGCCGCTGCCATGTCAACAGCCGATGGTTTGATTTTAGCAATTGCAAATGCAATCTCACACGATGTTTATTATAAGATCATCGATCCAAAAGCTGAGACTGCGAAGAGACTAATTGTTGCAAGGGTATTACTTGTAGTAATTGGTTTTGCAGGAGCAACAATCGCAGCAATGGAGATCCAAGGTATCTTAGGTTCAGTAATCTGGGCTTTTGACTTTGCGATGTCTGGTTTGTTCTTCCCACTTGTACTTGGCGTATGGTGGAAAAGAGCTAACAAAGAAGGTGCTGTAGCTGGTATGGCCTTAGGATTAATTTCTGGTGCTGGTTACCTAATTTGGGTAAGAAACGGCGGAAGTGGATTCTTAGGAATTACTCAGTTAACGTTTGGTATCTTTGGTTCAGCTGTCAGCTTAGTAGCTATGGTTGTGGTGAGTTTAATAACTTCAGCACCTAGCGCTGCAACACAGAGAATGGTTGATGAGGTTCGAGTACCAGCTGGTAAATCGATCCTTGGCAAACAACACTAAATAATCTTATTTAAGGGGCGATTAATTTCGCCCCTTTTAATTTCGATCTTTTTCCAATATAAATTTCTACATGTCGGCTAACTTCCATCCTTTGGTATATATTATTGACTATATTCTTGGGGTAATCATGTGGACTTTGATTGGGAGAGTTGCGATGAATATTTTTCAAAGAGAGGATTCTCAATTTTTTTTCATGAAAGTCTTTGTGAAATTTACTAATCCCTTGATTAAATTATTTAAACCTATAACGCCATCTTTTATAATACAACCAATTGTGCCTCTTTACGTTGCTTGGTTTTTTTTCATGATAAGATTTTACTTTATGCCTTGGGTTCTGGGGTATTCAGTAATGGGTATGCTATCATTTCCATTAGAAAGTGAGATTTCAAGACAAATTTATCAATTTTTTAATTAAATTAAATTTTAAAATTTGGTACTAGTTAATTTAATAGTCTATGAAAAAAATACAAATTTCCCCTTCAATATTATCTGCTGACTTTAGTCAATTAGGTAATGAGATTAAGAGACTCGAGGATGCGGGAGCAGATATGATACATGTAGACGTGATGGATGGTCACTTCGTTCCTAATTTAACTATTGGGCCTCCAGTAATTAAAACACTCAGAAAATATTCAGAACTAACATTTGACGTGCATTTGATGATTTCACCTGTCCATAAATATATAAAAGATTTTGCAGATGCAGGAGCTGATATAATTACTATTCACCCTGAGGCTACTGATAATTTAGCAGAGTCAGTTAAACATATTAAAAGTTTTAAAAAAAAGGTTGGTATTTCTTTAAATCCAAATACAGAGGTCAAAATAATTGAAAATGAACTAAAAAATGTAGATTTGATTTTAGTTATGAGTGTATATCCAGGTTTTGGGGGTCAAAAATTTATTCCTGACGTTATAAAAAAAATTGAATTATTAAAAAAAATTAAAGACGATAAAAATTATAAATATGATATTGAAGTGGATGGTGGAATAAATTTTTCAAATTCAAAAGATGTTATAAATGCAGGTGCAAATATTCTTGTATCGGGAACTACAATATTTAAAGAAAATAATGGAAACATTAAAAAAAACATAGAAACACTTAAAGAAGTGTAGAATGCTGTTGAATGGATTTTTTGAAACCTTAAATGAGTTTGCAGAAACAATTAAAAAAAAATACAAAGTTATTTACCAAAATTCAAGTTTATACGAAAAAAAAATCTCTAAAACTTTTGATAATGAGTTCATATACAAACCAAGTCCCCACTTACTTTCATCGATAATCAAATACCAAAATAAAAAATATAAAATTGAAGATTTTGAATTTGAGACGGTTTGGAATAATCAAATTGAAACTAAAGATTTTGAAAAATTGAATAATTTTTTTTGGTTATTTAGCCTTGACTTGAAATCTTCTAAGGATTCTGTGAAAAAAGTTATTACTAACTGGATATCCAATAACTATCATTTTAAAAAAGAAAGTTGGGAATTTGATATGACTGCTAAACGTATTATTTCATGTCTATCTAATCACCAACTTACTTATGACGATAATGACAAAGAATATAGGTCAATTTTTGATGAAATGATTCAAAAGCAAACAAATCATTTATTAAACGAAATAAAAAACTCTAAAGATTTAGAAAATAAAATAATTGGTTGCTCAGCCATAATTTTGGCTGGGCTATGTTATAAAATTGAGAAAAATTATTTAGATATTGGATTAAGTTATTTAAAAAAAATTACCAATTCTTCAATTGATAATCAAGGTTTTACAAACTCACGTAATATAAAACAATTAATATTTTTCTTAAAGTATTTCATTCTTATTAGGGAATGGTTTAAAGAAGCTCAAATTGAAGTTCCAGAACATATTGAAGAAAATGTTTATTACTTTGGACAAGGTTATGCTTTCATAAGACAAAATATAGAGGTAGATCTTTTATTTAATGGAAACAATAGATCTAATACTAAAGATTTTGATAATTATTTAAAAAGACTCAGTTATAAATTCAAAAATGAAAACAAAGATTATGGTGGATATATAATTTTAAAAAATAAAAAGATTTGTCTTGCAATGGATATAGGATCTTCACCAAATTCAAGTTACTCACAGGATTATCAATCTGGTGCACTTTCATTTGAAATAATTTCAAATGGAAAAAAACTTATAACCAATTGTGGTTATTACAAAAAAAGCAATCAAAAGCTTAATGAAATATCAAAGTCTTCAGCAGCACACAGCACATTAATAATTGATGATAATTCCTCATGTAGTTTTGTGAAAAAAAAAGACGCATTAATTTTGAAAACAGGTTTAAAAATTACTCAAAAAGATGCTGTTTATGAGAAAAATTTTTGGAAAATTAATGCTGCTCATGATGGATATCTTAAGAGATTTAAATCAATTCACGAGAGAAATATTGAATTTTATCCTGAGCAAATGAAGTTTATCGGAAATGATAAAATTATTAAAAAAAAGAATAATCATAATTACAAATTTGATATTCGTTTTCATTTGGAACCAAATACAAAATTAATGAAAACTCAAGATAATAAATCTATTTTAATAGAATTAGAAGATGAAGGGTGGAAGTTTACTTGTGATAATTATGAAATTAATATTGATAATGGCTTATACTTCGGTATTAAAAATTTGTATGTTGAAAATCAAAATATTTTTGTATCTGGAATATTAAATGATAATGAAGAAAACATTAAATGGGAAATTAAAAAAATATAATGAGAAAAATTAGATCAGCTTTGATATCATTATCTGATAAATCTAATCTAAAATCTTTATTGCAAGAATTAAGAAGAAATAATGTCAAAATAATTAGCTCTGGTGGAACATTTAAAGCAATTAGAAAATTAAAATTCAAATGTTTAGATGTTTCAGATTTTACAAAATTCAAAGAAATACTTAACGGAAGAGTGAAAACTTTACATCCAAAAATACATGCCGGAATTTTAAACAAAAGAAACAAAAAATCTCACTCTATTGATATTAGAAAGAATAATTTTGAAAATATTGATTTAGTAGTAGTAAATTTTTATCCATTTGAAAAAACAATAAAACAAACAAAAAACCACTCAAAAATCATAGAGAATATTGATATTGGGGGGCCAACTATGGTAAGAGCTGCCGCAAAAAACTATAATGATGTGACCGTAATAACATCAGTCGATCACTATTCAGAGCTCATAAATGAATTAAAAAAAAATAAAGGTAGTACCTCTTTAAAATTTAGAGAAAAAATGTCTAGATTAGCGTTTAGTGAGACTGCCTATTACGATGCTGTAATTTCAAACTATTTTAATAAATTTAACAATATCAACTTCCCTAAAAGAAAAATTATTTACACTAATTTAGTAGAAAATCTCAGGTATGGAGAAAATCCTCACCAAATGGGTGCTCTTTATTCTCAAAATATAAAAAATAAATTAGAGCAAATACATGGAAAAACTTTAAGTTATAATAATTATAGTGATATTTTTGCTGCACTCACAATTTCAAAATCACTACCAAAAAATGCTGGTACAGTTATTGTTAAACACGGAAATCCATGTGGGGTCTCAGCTTTAAAAAATAATTTAGATAGTTATGAATCGGCACTAGGGTCTGATCCGATCAGTGCATTTGGTGGTATTGTTTCGTGTAACTATAAGATTACTCAAAAAATTGCATCAAAGTTAAATAAAATTTTTCTTGAGGTAGTTATAGCAAATGGTTTTGATAAAAAAGCTCTTAAAATATTAAGATTAAAAAAAAATCTAAGGCTTGTAGACTCATCAAAAATTTCTTTCGATGAAGTTTGGAAATTTAACTCTATAGATAATTTTTCACTTATACAATCAGAGGATAAAAAGATTTTTTCAAAGAAAGATTTTAGAATTGTTTCAAAAAGAAAACCTAGCAGATCACAGCTTGATAATTTAATGTTTGCATTTAATGTTTGTCGTTACACGAAGTCTAATGCTATCGTTCTTGCTTGTAACAAGTCTACAATCGGTATTGGTTCAGGACAGCCTAGTAGAATCGACAGTTGTGAAACTGCAATAAATAAAATGAGCAAGTTTTCAAAAATTAAAGATGAAATTGTAGCTGCTTCAGATGCATTTTTTCCATTTGTAGATGGGATAGAAAAATTAGTTCAGTCAGGAGCTAGTGCAATAGTTCAGCCGGCTGGATCGATAAGAGATAAGGAAATAATAAAATTTGCAAACGAGACAAATACTGTTTTAGTTTTTTCAAAAACCCGTCATTTTAGACATTAATTATCTTATCAATCTTAGCGGCTAATATAAAATCGTTCTCAGATAAACCCTCTATTGCATGAGTTGTAATATTAATCTTAGCATATCCCCATCCGAACATAATATCTGGATGGTGACCTTCTTCCTCTGAGACTTTTCCTACCGCATTTACAAATTTTTGACTTTCTAAAAAATTTTTAAATTCAAATTTTTTTTCCAAGAAATAAACTTTTTGATCTCTTTGAACTATTTCCCAACCATCTACTTTTTTTTGATATTTATGAATTTCAGAAATATCAAAAGCTTTAACCCCACCCTCACAAGGTACACATTTTTTTTCTAATAAATCATTCATAATTTTATGGAGCGGGCAAAGGGGGTCGAACCCTCGACCTTCTCGTTGGCAACGAGACGCTCTACCACTGAGCTATACCCGCAATTCAATTTTTTAAAAATAATAGCTTTTTTAAAATTAAGCAAGTATCTATTTTAATAAAATATATTTCCACAAGTGTCACAAGTGTGTTGAAAATATTCTATTAAAAAACGTTCATCGACTGACCTTAACGATTATGATAAAAATAATAATGAATATAAATTCATTTTGGATATCAACAACACCAAGAACAGGTTCGATGTGGCTTTATAACGTAACAAGAGAAATTTTAAAGTTCTCTAGAATAAATGTTCTTCCGACAAAAATACCAAAAAGTAGCCTAGAATTTTTTGAAATATTTGAAAAGCAAAGTCTTATTGATCAAAATAATTCAAATAAATATGTTTTTAAAATTCATAGAATTTTAAATCCTAATCTACCAAGATCAAAGATTTTAACTACAATTAGAGATCCTAGGGATGTTTGTATTTCATTTAAAGAATTTATGAAAACAGATTTTAATACAGCTTTGAAGGCTGCGAAAGACTTATTACAGTATGAGAAAATTTATAAAACCTATAATAAAGATTATGTAAAATTTTTTAAATATGAAAATATTGAAAATAAATCAATTGAAACAGTTTTGGAAATCGCAAATTTTATTGGTTATGAAATTAGTTATAAAAATGCCAAAGAGATATCTTTAAAATTTAACAAAAAAAAAATCAGAAATTTAATAAAGAATAATGATGAAAATTTAATTTATAAAATTCAAAATAAAGAGGATATAGATGATTCAAGTATAGTGTATTTTTCCAAGGATAATTATAGATCTTTTGATACTAAAACAGGTTTTCAAACTAATCATATTTCAAATCGCAATTCAGGAGATTGGAAGAAATCATTTTCATCAAAAGAAATTGAAATACTTAATTTTGAATTTAAAGACTTTATATCTGAATATAAATTTTAAAAGAGTTTAATTACAATGATTGACTATTGTAACAAAATATTTAAATAATAAATTAGTTATTTCAGGATAATTTCCTCAAAAGTTAATAATTTAACTCTTCTAAATTTTTACCAAAAATATTATTTAATTTTTTAATAAATTCATCATCAAAATTCTTTTGCCAGTTATTCTTCGGTCCCAAATGAAAAAAAGGTATTTTTCTTTTTTCTTCTCTTGAAATGATAGACTCACTGAATCCATTTTTTTTCTCTATTTTTTTTAAGTTTTCAAAAGATGTACTTTTGACAGCGTTCTTTGCCTTTTCTCTAATAAATCCACTTTTGTTATCTGTTAGTTTATCTATAAATTCTATTATCTCTTTAAATACAAAAAAAGTTTCTGACAATAAATCTTCATATTTTAAAAATTTTATTGGTAATAAGTTGTTATTTTTCCAAGATTGATAATTTAATTCCCAGGAACTTATAAATTGATAATCGCTATAATCCTTTTTCTTTTTAAAGTCATAAGTAAAGTTTTTTTTATCTTGCATTACCTCTAAAGCTTTAACATGACTAATTTGAAAATGTCTAGACACGGAGTCCAGAACGTTTCTAGGATCTCTTACTATATAAATTCCTCCAAGTGAATTCGCTCGATTTGTAAAATCATTATTACCCAATTTCACTAAAGCGTTATGTGTTTTAAAAAATCTTATTTTTCGATCTTCATTAATTTTTTCTTGAGCTGAGACCCAAAACTTTGCGGTATCTCCTGGTATAGTCAAATTATAATCAAAATTTTCTAAATATTTTTTAACAGGAAATTGTTGAACATTCTTTAAATGATTGTCGCCTAAAAAAACGCCGTCTTTTGTATAATAATAAGCGCTTATTAATGATCTTAACCACGTGTTTCCATTTTTTGGATAAGAAGCGAGCCAAATTATCATTTGTATATCTTTAAAATATTTTTAATATTATTAATATATATTTAATTAAATTATGAAACTTCCAAAAATTATACCTGTTTTTCCACTTAGTAATTTTATAATTTTTCCTAAAACCACTGTGCCATTAAACATTTTTGAACCAAGATATATAGATATGATCAATGATAGTATGAAAGCTGACAAGTTTATAGGTATGGTGCAACCAAAAATAACAAAGAATTTTAATGATAAAAAATTACCCTCATTACATAAAGTTGGTTGTTTAGGCAAAATTATGAGTTTTAAAGAAGCTGATGATGGGAGATACTTAATAGATCTAAAAGGTGTAATTAGATTTGAAATAGAAAATGAAATTAATTCAAATAAAAAATATAGAGAATTTAAAATAAGTTTTGAGAATTATTTAGATGATTTGGCAGAAAAAAAGATAGATTTAAAATTTTCTGATTTAGAACTTATTTTTAAAGATTTAAAAACCTTATTTGAAAGAAGAGGATTCATTATCAATTGGAAAGCTTTAGAAAAACAAAGTTTAGATGAAACAATTAATGCTCTTGCAATGACCTCACCTTTTAGTCTAGAAGAAAAACAAGTTTTGCTAGAAGCCAAAAATTTAGATTTAAGAAAAACAAAAATTTCAGAAATTTTAAATACTTATACTTACGATCAATTTGATAACACCACCCTTCAATAGATTAATTTTGTAAACCTATATCAGCAATATTTTTAAAATATCTATTTAATATTTTATTTCTTCCAATTAATCTGGCCGTCGAATCAATTAAATTATCTCCAATCTTATTTTCAGAATTAAAATATTCGTAAATAAAATTGATCCCTTCAGAAAAAACAAAATTTTTACTTTTCGTATTATTTTGAAATTCAAGACATATACTTTGATCTATAGGTAAACCAAGTTTTAATTTGTAATCAATTATTTTTAATAGTTCTTTTATATCTCTTATTGACATATTAAACCCCTGACCAGCTAAAGGGTGAAGTTTATGCAACAAGTCACCAAAAGCTAATATGTTATCTTTATAATATTCCCTTAAATTTATTGATTTTAGTTCAAATTTTGAAATCTTATAAATTTTCTTTATTTTATATTTAGGATTAAACTTATTGATAATTTTGTTAATCTCTACTTCAGTTTTTTTCTCTTTTATTCTTGCAGAATAAACGATCGAAGTTTTTTCTTTTGATATTGGCAAAAATGCTATTGGGCCGTCATTTGTAAAAATCTGTATCGCTTCATTATTAAATGATAATTTTTTATGATCTATAATCGTTGTGAATGCAATACTATTGTATTTTTTTTCAAATTTTTTTGAGAAAAATTTTTTTGTGATTTTATTTGTAATGTCACAATTAATTATTAAGTTACCTTTCAAACTATTAGGTTTAATATTTTTTTTAAAACTAAAGAACTTATTCTTTTTAAGTTCAATAGTAAGTTGATCGAGTATTTTTTGATTTCGCAAGATTGAAAAAAGATTATCTTTTTGATCCTCAAATTTTAAAATTTCTTTATTATTAGAGTTTTCTGTAAAAATTTTTATTTTTTTAATTGGCCACAGCATTCCTTTAATATTTGATATATTCTTATTAAAATAATCAACATTTGATTTTGAAATTCCAATCGTACGAGTACTATCTATTTTGTTAATTTTTTTCTGGCAAAATAAATCAACAAATATCTCTTTTTTAACCAACGCTTTCGCCAAAGCTAGGCTTGTAAGGTTGTCACCCAATATACATACTTTCATAATAAATTTAATTTTAACAAGAAAAATTAGATGATACAAAGTGATAAATTTGATTCACTTTATATGAATATAAAAAAAATTGTTAATACAACTCTTCTTTTTATTGCTAAAAGATTAACAGAAATATTTGGTTTTCTTATATTATCTGCGGGTATCTTTTTAATTATCTCATTAATTTCATATTCTCCCGAGGACCCCAATTTTATATTTCCTGACAATACAGAAATCAAAAATCTTTTAGGTTTTAAGGGGAGTTATATTTCTGATATTTTTTTTCAATCAATCGGTTTAATTTCTTACTTAGTCTCATTAACTCTAATTTTTACTGGTATTAATATTATCGTAAAAAAAGATTTTTTTTTAATAATTGAAAACATTTTTTACTCAATTTTATATTCAATTTTTGGATCATTATTTTTAAACCATTTTTATAATACTACTTTTGCTCTTTTTATTAATGGTAACGGAGGCTTCATTGGAAACTATTTAAACGAAAATTTTTTTAAAAATATAATAAGTTTAAACGAAAATATATCTTATTATATTCTAATCATTTTAATACTCACACTTTTTCTACTTAGTGTTAACTTTAGTATAAAGAAATTTTTTAGTTTTTTTAAAAAATTTAATTTTTTCAATTCTAAAAATAACAAAATTTATACTGATAAAAGTGAAGTTATTAGTGAATATATTCCACAGGAAGAAATTAAAAATTTAATTCAAGAAGATTTGCCTTTTATTAAAGCTGATGAAATAAAAAAAAATGAAATGCAAAAATTTAAATTGCCCAGTTTAGATTTACTTAAAATTCCATCTAAAAGAGAAAGAGAAAATTCTGAAAGAAATCAATCAAGTGATCCTGAGTTTTTAGAAAAAATATTATTAGACTTTGGTGTAAGTGGAAAAATTAAAAAAGTAAGTCATGGGCCAGTTGTTACATTAAATGAATTTGAACCTGCTGCTGGTGTAAAAGTTTCTAAGATTATAAATCTATCTGATGATATCGCGAGAAACACTAGTTCTGAGTCAGCGAGAATTTCGACTATTCCAGGGAGTAACACTGTTGGAATTGAATTACCTAATTCATCAAGAGAAAATGTTTATTTGAGTGAGATTTTAAGTAGCTCCGACTTTAAAAAAAAAGAAATTAAATTGCCAATCGCTTTAGGTAAAAGTATATCTGGGAATCCAATAGTTGGGGATTTATCTTCAATGCCTCATTTATTGATAGCTGGCACGACTGGGTCTGGAAAGTCTGTTTGCATAAACACAATAATATTGTCACTCCTTTACCGTCATACTCCTGAGAGATGTAAATTTATTTTGATTGATCCTAAAATGCTTGAACTATCAACGTATGAAGGTGTGCCTCATCTTTTGTGTCCAGTGATAACTGAAGCAAAAAAAGCTGCCTCAGTTTTAGGCTGGGTGGTTAAAGAGATGGAAAGTAGATATCGATTAATGACTAAAGAAGGAGTTAGAAATATAGATGGTTACAACTCAAAACATAAACTTCCAATGCCCTATATAGTCGTAGTGGTCGATGAAATGTCAGATTTGATGTTGGTTGCAGGAAAAGAAATTGAAAACTATATTCAAAAATTATCTCAAATGGCAAGGGCAGCTGGTATTCACATTATCATGGCTACTCAAAGACCAAGTGTTGACGTAATTACAGGAACGATTAAGGCAAACTTTCCTACAAGAATATCTTTCCAAGTGACATCTAAAATAGACAGTAGAACCATATTAGGAGAACAAGGTGCTGAACAATTATTAGGTAAAGGTGATATGTTGTATATGTCATCTGCTAATAGAGTTATAAGAATACATGCACCATTTGTATCTGACGACGAAATTGAAAATATTAACAATTCTTTAAGATCACAAGCAGAACCAGATTATGTGGACGAAATTCTAAATTTTGCAGATGAAAAGGAAATAGGTGATGGGTCCAAAAATATGGGTGATAAAGATGATCTTTATCAAACAGCAGTAGAGATAATAAAATCTGAAGGGAAAGCATCAACATCTTTTTTACAAAGAAAACTACAAATTGGATATAATCGAGCAGCAAGAATAATTGATATGATGGAAGAAGAGGGAATTGTTAGTAAGGCCAATCATGTAGGAAAACGTGATGTTCTTTGATGATTAAAAGATTAATTTTTTTATTTCTTTTATTTTCGATTGTTGAGGCTTCAGCAAATGTTAAAGAAAAAATTATTCAAAATTTAAAATCTACAGATAATTTGACATTTAATTTTGAACAAAACGTGAATGGAAAAACTGAGAATGGTCACTGTGCTCTAGCATACCCGCAAAAAATATTTTGTAAATATAATTTAAAAAACGGCAAAATTTTAGTTTCTAACGGAAAATCCATAGTTATTAAAACTAAAAGTAGTTATTACCTTTATCCACTCGAACGAACACCATTAAATCTAATATTAAATAAAAAATTTTTAATTAATAGAATCAAAAATTTAAATGAAAGAGTCTTGGATAATAAATTTGTAAATTTTAAGTTTTTTGAAGAAGATTTTGAGGTAAATATATTCTTTGATTATAAGTCTCTAAATCTCATAGGATGGCAAACAACAGATATTTATCAAAATCTAAGTATCACTTTTTTGGATTCGGTTAAAAAAAATCAAAAATTGAATAGTAATTTGTTTATTTTACCTCAACAAAATTAAATTGAGACAGACTCTGATTTATAAATTCTCATGCCTCTTGAAATATAATTATTTAAAGCATTTTTATGATCTAAAGAACAAGTATGCACCCAAACTCTATTGGTATTTTTAGAAAAAGAATTTTTTATAGCTGACGTTAAAAGAAATGAGCCTAATTTTTTATTTTGATATTCTTTTAGTAAACCAAGATAAGCAATTTCTGTCTCTTTTTTTTCTTTGTGGAAAATAAGTTCAAAATATCCGGCCATATCGCCAGCTTTTTTAAGAATATAAGTTTTTACCTTTTGATCAGAAATATATTCCATCCACTGTTTATCTGTCCAAACTAGACGATCGGTCCATCGATGTTCTTTACCAATACTTTTATAAAAAAACTTGTTTATTTGAAAATCTGCTGGATCACTAAGATCAATTAAACAATCATCTGGAGAAAATTTCGATTTTTTTAAGTCTTTAAGTGAATTGATTTCTAAGTAATTTCTTTCAACTTTAGTGCTCACTCCACCATCTTTCCAACTTTTTCACCTCCAAATAAATGAAAATGTAAATGAGGTACTTCTTGGCCACCATGTTCAGAAATATTAGCTAAAGCTCGATAACCTTTACCTGTATCTACTGATATTTCCAGTTTTTTGGCAACTAAATTTATACCCTTTAACAAGCCAACCATTTCTTCTGGAGAGGCATTTTGACTAAAATCATCAAGGTCAATATATTTCCCTTTGGGTATTACAAGTGCATGAATTTTTTTTTGTGGGTTAATATCATAAAATGATAAAATAAACTCATTTTCATAAATTTTGTTGCATGGAATTTCTCCACGTAAAATTTTAGCAAAAATATTATTATCGTCGTAAGTCATCTAGATTTTTTCTAGGACTGACTTAACAGTATCTCCCATCACAGATGGATTTTTTGATATAGTCACTCCACATTCTTTTAAAATCTCGACTTTTTCAATTGCACTTTCTCCGTAGGCTGAAACTATTGCACCTGCATGACCCATAACTCTTCCTTTGGGTGCAGTTAATCCGGCAATATATCCAATCACTGGCTTTTTCATGTTCTGTTTTGCAAACTCACCTGCAGCAACTTCTTGAGGGCCACCAATTTCTCCAATCATTAAAATCACATCAGTCTCATCATCAGTCTCAAATTTTTCAATTATATCTCTAAATGAACTTCCATTAATAGGATCTCCACCAATACCAACACTTGTTGAAATTCCTATATTTAAATTCTTTAATTGCTGTGCCGCTTCATATCCTAAAGTTCCTGATCGACTTATAATTCCAACTCTACCTTCTTTATAAATATGACCAGGCATTATTCCTAACATCGATTTACCTGGGCTTATAATTCCTGCACAATTTGGTCCGACTAAAGTCATTTTTTCAGTTCGAGAATATCTTCTCATATATCTTTTAATCCTAATCATATCGTGAGATGGAATACCGTCCACTATAGCTACACAAGTTTTTATTCCCGCATCAGCTGCCTCCATTGCAGAGTCTGCTGCAAAAGCTGGTGGCACAAATAATATTGATGCTGTTGCTCCAGTATTTTTTACAGCATCCTTAACAGTATCAAAAACAGGTCTATCTAAATGTTTTTGGCCCCCTTTGCCGGGTGTAACACCGCCAACTACATTTGAACCATATTTAATCATTTCTTCAGCATGGAAAGTTCCCATTTTTCCTGTGAAGCCTTGGATTATTATTTTTGTATCTTTGTGAATTATTACAGACATTTTATTTTAATGCCGCTACAGCTTTGTTAGCAGCCTCCTCTAATGTACTAGCCTCTATATAATTCAATTTACTCTCTTTTAAAATCTTATTGCCTTTTTCAACATTTGTTCCAGCAAGTCTAATTACTAACGGTACTTTAATTTCTATTTTTTCTAATGCTTGGACTATTCCCTCGGCTACCCAATCACATCGATTTATTCCAGCAAAAATGTTTACAAGAATTACTTTTACTTTCTTATCCATTGTAATAAGTCTAAATGCTTTTACTATTTTTTCAGGTGTAGCTCCTCCACCAACATCAAGAAAATTAGCCGGTTCCCCCCCTGCCAATTTAATCATATCCATTGATGCCATTGCTAATCCAGCACCATTAATTATGTTTCCTATGTTTCCATCTAAACTAACATAATTTAAACCTCTATCAGAGGCATACACTTCTTTTTCATCCTCTTGTGTTTTATCTCTTAATTCAGAAACTTTATCTCTTCTGAACATAGCATTATTATCAAAACTCATCTTGCAATCTAATGCCAGTATTTGTTTTTGTTTTGAAATTACTAATGGGTTTACCTCAACCATTGTTGCATCTAATTCACTGAAAGCTTTTGCACAACCAATTATCGTTTCTGAGACCCTTCTAACTAATTCTGGTTCTATTCCTAATCCAAAAGCTAATTCTCTTGCTTGAAAATCTTGTATACCAACAGCAACTTCTATTTTAGATCTGATAATTGAGTCTGGTTTTTCTTTGGCAATTTCTTCTACGCTCATACCTCCTTCTGTTGAAGCTACAATCATTATACTTTCGGAGCTTCTGTCAAAAACTAACCCTAGATATAATTCTTTTTCAATATCTGTTGCCTCTTCAATATAAATTCTATTTACGATTTTACCCTGAGGACCTGTTTGATTTGTTACTAGTTTTTTTCCTAAAAGTTTGTCAGTCGCTTGAGCAACTTCTAGAGGAGAATTACAAACAATTACTCCTCCAGCTTTTCCTCTTGCACCAGAATGAATTTGTGCTTTAACAACCCATTTTGATCCACCAATTTCTCTTGCTTTATTTTCTGCTGTCTCTGGACTGTAAACTATTCCTCCTCTTGGAATTGTAACTCCAAAATTTGCTAAAATTTCTTTTGCTTGATATTCGTGGATATCCATAATTATTTATTATTTATTAATTTATCTATATTTACAATATTTTCTGCCATTCTAGCTGATGCAGCATCAATCATTCTTCCATCAAGTTGAGCCGCTCCCTTTCCCTCTTTGGCAGCCTTTTCAAGCTCTTCTAAAATTCTTTTCGCTTTATCCACTTCTGACTCTGGTGGAGAAAACACTTTATTTGCTAATTCAATTTGTGAAGGATGAATTGCCCATTTTCCCTCTATTCCGATAGCTGCTCCTCTTTTTGCAGCTGCAACATATGCATCAGGATCATTAAAATCTCCAAATGGTCCATCAATTGCTCTTAAACCGTATGCCCTACAAGTCATAACTAGTTCTGATAACCCATGATGCCATTGATCTCCAGGGTAATCTGGATTAAGTCCTCCTATCACAACAGTTCTTGCTCTTAAACTTGCTGCATAATCTGCAACACCAAAGTGTAAAGCTTCAAGTCTCTCGCTTGATTTTGCTATTTCTTTAATGTTAGACATGCCTAAAGCTGTTTCAATCAAGCATTCGATTCCAATCTTATTTTTGATTTTTTTATGTGTCTCAATTTGAGTTAACATGCAATCGACCATGTAAACATCACTATCTGTTCCTGCTTTAGGTACAAGAATTGTATCAACATTTTTTCCAGCTTGTTCAACTATTTCTACTAAATCACTATACATATAATGGGTGTCTAAACTATTTATTCTCACTGAAATTGTTTTACCTTTTTCCCTCCAATTCATTTCATTTAAAGCTTTTATTACATTTGCTCTAGCTGAAACTTTATCGTTTGGAGAGACTGCATCTTCTAAATCTAAAAAGATATAATCGGCATCTGAATTTAGTGCTTTCTCAAACATTTTTGGGGATGAACCAGGAACTGCTAGTTCGCTTCTTTGCAGTCTTGATTTTGCAGGTCTATAAAATTTATGGCTCATTTTTTTCAGGCAGTATATATTTTCTTTGCCGGGAGTATACTTATTCTTTTTATAAGTATTTTTAATTATTAATTTTGAGCCTTGCTAGTTTTTTAAAACACCATATTTACTAAATTTATACCAAGCTCTCTCATGGAAATAGTATAGGAACATTTTTGTTAAAACTTCTATCCCTGCAATAGTTCCAGCCCAATCAAATTTTCCAGTTATTAACCAAGCTATTAAGAATGTATCTAAACTAGCTATTATTCTCCAAGTTATAGTTTTTGCTAAGTGTCTTTTTTTTTCGACGTGCTTCATAATTGCCTCTCTAATTTATTTTTTTCTTTTATTTAGTTCCGCAATTACATCTTCTATCTTAACATCATTTGCCTCTAAAAACATAATTAAATGATAAAAAACATCAGCTGCCTCGTGAATTTTATTAGAATTTTGCTCAATAGCTTCTATTAACTCTTGAACTTCCTCTAAAACTTTTTCTTTAGCTAAATTTTTATCTTTTAAAAGTTTATTAGTATAAGACCCCTCTACTGGATTTTTTTTTCTTTCTCTAGCAAGTAAAATGAGATCTTCTATAACTTTAAGCATGTTAGATTCTAACAGGTATATCTTTTGAAGCCAAATATTCCTTCGCTTCATTAATAGAATATGTTCCGTAATGAAATATTGAAGCTGCAAGGACTGCACTAGCTCCAGAATTTATACCTTCAACTAAATGATCTAAAGTTCCTACACCTCCTGATGCTATGACCGGAATATTGACATTTGATGTAATTTTTTTCATTAACTCAATATCATATCCTGATTTAGTTCCATCTTTATCCATTGATGTAACTAGTAATTCACCTGCTCCACTGTCTTCCATTTGTTTTGCATATTTAAGCGCATCAATACCACTATTATTTCTTCCTCCGTGAGTAAACACTTCCCACTTTTCTCCGTTTTTTTTTGCATCGATCGCTACAACAATACATTGAGACCCAAATTTTTTTGAACTATCAATAACGACTTTTGAATTTTCAACTGCAGCAGTGTTTATCGAAACTTTATCGGCTCCGCTATTGAGTAATTTGTTAATATCATCAATGGTTCTGACACCGCCTCCAACAGTCAAAGGAACAAAACATTTTTTTGATGTTTTTTTTACTACTTCATAAATAGTGTCTCTATTTTCATTAGAAGCAGTAATATCTAAAAAGCAAATTTCATCTGCTCCACCATCACTATAAATTTTAGCTTGTTCTACAGGGTCACCTGCATCTTTTAAATCTACAAAGTTAATACCTTTAACAACACGGCCATTTTTAACATCTAGACAAGGTATTATTCTATTTTTAAGCATTTTCAAAAAAACATTCTATATAAAAAATTTACACTCACAAAACTCATTATGATAACTAAAAGATAGAGACTAATATAATCAATAGGCTTCATTTAATTTATTTCCAGTGCTAAATCTTCTAATTTAATATCACCATCATATATTGCTTTTCCAACTATTATGCCTTCAATGTTTTTTAAACTTTTAGCTTTTTTAATGTCATTTATTGATGAAACTCCACCAGATATAATTACTGGGCAACTTGATATCTCTGCAACTCTTGATGTTTCATCAAAATTTGGACTTTGTTTCATACCATCTCGATTTATATCAGTATAAATCAATCTACTAACACCATAATTATTAACTTCTTTTAGGTAATCTAAAGTTAACTGATTAGAATTTTCTTTCCATCCCGATACTGACAAATAACCATCTTTAGCATCTAAACCTAGGGCAATTTTATTTGGAAACTTTTCACATGACTCTTTTAAAAAATTTTTGTCTTTAATAGCGGCACTTCCTAAGATTACTTTCTCAACACCAGCATCGATATATTTCTGAATACTATCAGAATTTCGAATACCACCACCTACCTCAATCTTTAAATTAAATTTACCAACTATATCCTGAATAATGTCTAAATTTACTGTTTCACCAGTTAAAGCCCCATCTAGATCAACAATGTGTAAATTTTTAAATCCATGGTCTTTATATTTGCCAGCTTGATCAATTGGAGACATATTGTACTCAGTTTTATTATCAAAATCTCCCTTAATTAATCTTACACACTTTTTATCTTTAATATCTATTGCAGGAAATATTTTCATTTATAAACTTATAAAATTATCAATTATTTTGAGCCCGAACTTGTCACTCTTTTCTGGATGAAATTGTGTACCAAATATATTTTCTTTCTCTACTGAACAAACTACTTTTGTTGAATAATCTGTTGTTGCTGAAATAACTTTTTTATCATTTGGTACAAATTCATAGCTATGAACAAAATACATATGAGAATTATTTTCTATATCTTTAAAAATTTCACTATCTTTGATAATATTGATTTGGTTCCAGCCAATATGTGGAAGTTTAAACTTTCCGCTTTGATTATCTATTTTTGAAACTTTACCTGATATCCATCCTAACCCTTTAGTTTCTGTTTCTTCATAACCAATATCAGCAAACATTTGTAAACCAACACAAATTCCAAGAAGAGGTTTTTTATTAATCATTGTAAATTCATTAAGTGTTTCCAAAAGACCATCAATATTGTTCAGTGCTTCAACGCAGCTTTTAAATGAGCCCTGCCCTGGTAAAACCACTTTATCACTTGATTTTATCTTATTGGGATCTGAAGTTACTTCGATATTTACTTTTTCTTTGGCAACTTCTTTAAAAGAGTTTATTACCGAGCTTATATTGCCCGATTTATAATCAACAATTGTAACGTTCATTAATTTTATAATGAGCCTTTAGTAGAAGGAATTGATTTACTATTCCTTGGGTCTATCTCCAATGCAGCTCTTAATGATCTTGCAAGTCCTTTAAAGCAAGATTCAATAATGTGGTGACTATTATCACCATAAATATTTTCAACGTGTAAAGTAATTCCTGCTGCTTGGGAAAACGCTTGAAACCATTCTTTAAAAAGTTCAGTTTCCATCTCGCCAAGCTTTTCTACTTTTAAATTTACTTTCCAAATTAAATAAGGTCTATTTGAAATATCAATTGCTACACGTGATAAAGTTTCATCCATGGGAATCATTGCGTGAGCATACCTTCTAATTCCAACGGATTTTTTTAATGCTTTTTTTAAAGCCTCGCCAATTGCAATTCCAGTATCCTCAGTGGTGTGATGAAGGTCAATGTGAGTATCTCCTTTGGCTTTTATGCTCATATCAATCGATGAATGCTTAGATAATTGCTCAAGCATGTGGTTTAAAAAACCTATTCCTGTGTCAATTTTGTATTTACCTCTACCGTCAATATTTAAATCAACACTAATGCTTGTTTCTTTTGTTTTCCTGCTAATTTTGCCTTTACGCTTCATAATTAAAAACAGGTATACATATATTATTCAATTATGGCAATAATACTAAACCTAGGCTTGAACTATCAAATTTAATATCCATTTATAAGCTATGACAACGATTGTATTAGTAAGAAAAAACAATGAAGTGGTAGTAGCTGGTGACGGACAAGTAAGTATGGGTAATACTGTAGTAAAAAGCACTGCTTCGAAAGTTAGAAAAATTGAAAAGCGAGATGTCGTAGCTGGTTTTGCTGGATCAACAGCCGATGCTTTGACATTATTTGAAAGATTAGAGGGAAAATTAGAAAAACATGCAGGTAACTTATCTAGAGCTGCTGTAGAATTGGCTAAAGATTGGAGAACTGATAAATATCTAAGAAGATTAGAAGCGCTAATGGCTGTAGGTGACAAGAATAATAGTTATATAATTTCAGGAACCGGTGACGTTTTAGAGCCTGAGGGAGATGTTATTGGTATTGGCTCTGGTGGTAACTATGCTTTAGCTGCAGGTAAAGTTTTAATGGAAAGCAATATATCAGCAGAAGAAGTTGCAAAAAAAGCTATAAAAGTTGCAGCTGATATTTGTGTATTTACAAACGAAAATGTTAAGGTTGAAAAAATATAATGGATAAATCAAACGTAACTCAATTACATCCTAAAGGTGATCAACAAAAAGAAGAGGCTTCATTAGTAAGCTCTTTATCACCAAGAGAAATTGTTTCAGAATTAGACAGATTTGTTGTTGGTCAAAATAAAGCTAAAAGAGCAGTTGCTGTTGCTTTAAGAAATAGATGGAGAAGACAAGCTTTAAAAGGTGAAATGAGAAATGAAGTTTTACCTAAAAATATTTTAATGATTGGACCAACAGGTGTTGGAAAAACAGAAATTTCAAGAAGACTTTCTAAATTAGCAGAGGCTCCTTTTGTAAAAGTTGAAGCAACTAGATTTACTGAAGTGGGTTATGTTGGAAGGGATGTAGAACAAATTGTCAGAGATTTGATTGAAATAGCAATTGCAATGGAAAAAGTTAAAAAAAGAAAAGAAGTCTATGCAAAAGCTCAGAAATTAGCTGAAGAGAAAGTATTAGACGCTTTAGTTGGAAAAAAAGCAAGTACGGCTACAAGAGAAAGCTTTAGAAAAAGACTTAGAGACGGAGATTTAGATAATAACGAGATAGAAATAGCTGTCAGCGAAAGTGGTGGTAATAGCACATCTTTTGAAATTCCTGGAATGCCTGGTGCCAATGTAGGAATGATTAATATTGGAGAGATGCTTGGAAAATCTATGGGCAAGCAGGAAAAAAAGAAAAAAATGACAGTAAAAGAGTCTCACGAGATTTTGATAAATGATGAATCTGATAAGTTAATTGAACAAGATAAAATAATTAAAGCTGCAAAAATCTCTACAGAAAATAATGGAATAGTTTTCTTAGATGAAATTGACAAAATTTCTGGAAGAACTGATAGAGTTGGAGGAGATGTCTCTAGAGAAGGTGTTCAGAGAGATTTATTACCGTTAATTGAAGGAACGACAGTTAATACAAAATACGGACCTATAAAAACCGATCATATATTATTCATTGCATCTGGTGCTTTCCAATTAGCTAAGCCTTCTGATTTACTTCCTGAGTTACAAGGGAGACTACCAATTAGAGTTGAGCTGGAGGCTTTATCAAGTGATGATTTTAAAAGAATTCTTAAAGAGCCTGACTTCAGTTTAATTAAACAATATGTAGCTTTGTTAAAGACAGAGAATGTTGAGCTTGAGTTTACTGAAGATGGTATAGATGCAATCGCAAATATTGCTTCTGAAGTAAATGCAACTGTTGAGAATATAGGCGCTAGAAGATTGCATACAATAATAGAAAAAATCCTTGATGAAATAAGTTTCACGGCAACTGATAGATCTGGTGAAAAAATCTCAATAGACAAAGAATATATTAATAAAAATCTTGATAATCTTGTTAAAGATACAGACTTATCAAAATTTATTTTATAATTTTTTTTTTAAAAAGACATATAAAGCCCCACTGCCTCCATCTGCAATTTCGGCATCAGTGATACTTTTTATTTTTTTCATTAAATTAGGATTATTTTTAATAAAATCAGGAATTGAATTTTTTAAAATACCAAATTTCTTTGAAATATACGGGTCTTTATCGTTTTGAGAATGAAGACCTTTGCCGGTAACAATTATAACTTTAGAAACTTTTTGATCAAAACAATCGGTTATAAAGCTTTCAACTTTTTTGTTTGCCTGATCGAGTGTAGAGCCATGAAGATCTAGTGATTTAGTAATATGAAATTTATTCTTTTTTTTTTCCAGATCTTTATCAGGTAACTTTTCTTTTTTTTCTAAAAAGTTTTCCCAGTCTTTTCTATCTTTGTCTGAAATATTATTTGTCAATTAAGTAAGAGTGTCTACTAACTGCCAATTCGGATTATTAGTGCTTGTATCTCTTGAAAATACCCATGTGTCATAAATTTTTTTAATTTTTTCTGGGTCTCCAGATACTATTTTTTTATCTTTGTCTCTTATACAAGTTATTACCTCGCCTACAAACTCGACAGTTACTTGTAAAATTTTCCCTAAAAATTTGTGTTCTTTAATGTTTGCTGAATTTACTCCAATAAAAGTAATTTCAGCCAGATGACCTCTTTTGCCTCTTTCCTTTAGCGCGGTATTAAATTGATCGTAAATTTTATTACTTAATAAAGGCTTGCTTGTAGTCAATTTGTTGTCACTGTCTCCAAAGTCTGTAATGATAGTTTCATAAGCTATTTTAGCACCCTTTAAGAAATCTTTTTTTGCATTTTCATCAAAATCACCTTTTTGATTTATTTTAGTTTCAGGATTTATATTTTTCATAATTTCCTCAAACTGAGGTGAGGCTTTTCCCTCAAATCCAGTTCTTTTTCCTAAAATTCCTCTAAGTCTTAAAAAGATGAAACCTGCTATCATTGCTAATAAAATGATATCTATATATTCGAAACTATAATTCATAATTTAAATTTAATTACTATGTTGATTAATTTCAACTAACAATTACATTAAAGACAAATGAACACAGTACTTTTAGCTGTTATTTTAATCCCAATTGTAGAGATTTACCTTTTTATTAAGTTAGGATCTCAAATAGGTGCGTTTAGCACTATATTTCTGGTATTTTTGACTGCAGTTGTAGGAGTGTATTATGCCAGATACGAGGGAATTAACACGCTAAGATCTGGAATGATGCAAATAATTAAGAATCAAATTCCAGCCCATGAATTAGTATCTGGTGCTGCAATAGCATTTGCGGCTGTTCTTTTGATCATACCAGGATTTGCAACTGACTTAATTGGTTTCCTCTTAATCATCCCAATAACACGAAAATTAATATTAGGAAGGTTTAACAAAAAATTTGAAAATAAAGAGACACAAAAAAGTGATTTTATTGAGGGAGAATTTGAAGATATAGATGATGACAATGACAGAAAAATTTAAAATTTTAGCTAAATACATCAAAGATATGTCTAGTGAAACGCCGGATGTTGAAACTTATATATCTGCAGGAAATAACATGGGTAAATATCAAATGGATATTGATATCAAATCACTAGCCCTTAAAAATAAAATGATCGAGGTAAATATAACATTAAAATTTCAACACAAAGACTCTCAAGTTAAAAAATCTTATTTTGAAATTATTTATGCTGTGGCAGTAAAAATCGATGAGTCTATAAAAGAAAAAAAAGATCTTGAAAAGATTGTGTTATGTGATGTACCTAATTCAGTTTACCCAGATTTAGAAAAGTCGTTTTTGGATATGATGCATAACTCTGGATATCCTGCTATCAAATTAGAAAAAAAAATTGATTTTACAAAACTTTATATGGAAAGGCTCAATTAATAAAAGTTTTTTTTAAGAGATGTCTTTAGGTAAATTTGATGATTTTTCAGTTCCTCAGGAGATAGTTTAACAACTTTTGTAGAATAAATAACTTTTTCGTTATTTAATTTTGCGACATCCTGATCCATACTTTTAAAATCTAGAGTTGGTTCTTTTTGATCGATCAAATTTATATAAACTTTAGCAAGCAAATCGCAATCTATAAGAGCAGTATGTTGGACCCTTTTAGAATTGTCTATCCTATATTTCTTACATAATGCATCTAGACTTATTTGAGATCCTGGAAATTTATTTCTAGCTAGTGATACCGTGTCTACTACTTCATTATCAATTTTATTTTTTCCAATGATTTTAAGTTCATTATTTAAATGAGATAGATCAAATTCTGCGTTATGAATTATCAATCTTTTATCTTTTATAAATCTTAAAAAATCGTCAGCTATTTCTCTGAATTTCATTTTGTCAGATAAAAAGCTATCCGAATATCCATGCACTTCGTAAGCTTTCTCGGATACTTTTCTTTCAGGATTTAAATAACAATGGAATTTATTTTTTGTTGGCACTAAGTTATCTAACTCAATACATCCAATTTCTACAATTCTATGCCCTTCTTTGACTGAGATACCGGTGGTTTCTGTGTCTAGAACAATTTCTCTCATAATAAATTTTTTTTAATTTCTTTTATTTTAATTTTAACAGAATTTTTTTCAAAATTATTCTTAATTATGAATTGAGATCTTTTCTTTTTAAAAGCAAGTGACAGTTGAATCTTTTTAAAATTATTCAATATTTTTAAATTAAAATTTTTTCTTTTCTTAAGTCTTTTTAAAATTTCTGATTTCTTAGACTCCACAAAAATTAATATATCTTTTCTTTTATTAATCTTATTCTCCAATAAAAGAGGAACATCTAAAACTACAAGTTTCTTATGTTTATTTTTTTTTAAAAAATCATTCATTTTTTTTCTGACTTCATAATGAACAATTTTAATAATTTTTTTTAAATTTTTTTTATTGGATAAAATTGCCTTAATAATTTCTTTTTTTTTAATAGGAAAAGAATTAAAATGTTGTGGAAGTCCTTTTTTTAACTTTTGAAAAACTTTTTTGTCATTTTTATAAATTTTTGCAACCTCTAGATCAGCATTAAACACAGGAAAGCCAAAACATTTGGCTACGTAAGTTTTGCCAGAACCTATATCGCCTAAAATACCTATTCTTTTCATTAATCTAAAAATTTTTTTAAGTCCTCGTTAATTTCCGGTTTAACCTTATGCCATAATTTAAATGCCTCATAGGCCTGATAAATGAACATCATTTTACCATTACAAACTTGACATCCTAAATTTTTTCCAGTTCTTAAAAAATTTGTTTCTTTAGGATTGTAAATAACATCATAAAATAGCTTTTCTTTACTCAAATCTTTAAAATTTAAGCCTATGTCATCTTCTTTATTTAAACCCAAGCTGGTAGCATTAATAATCATATCAAATTCTGGTTGATTTCCCCAGTCAACTACATAAATGTTTGGAAAATTTTTTTTTAAATCTTCGGCCCTTTGCTTTGTCCTATTACTTACTATTATTTTCGAAACACCTGATTTTTCTAATGCATAAATTATAGATGGTACCACACCTCCAGCTCCCAATATAAATATTTTTTTATCTTTTAAATTAAAATGGGTTTCCCCTAAGCTAAGCTCAAAACCTTTTATGTCAGTGTTGTGACCTATTATTTTATCATCATGCACATATATAGTGTTAACAGATTGAGTAATCTTTGATTCCTCGCTGAGCGTATCCAGAAAAGGAATTACATCGCTTTTGAAAGGAACGGTGACATTTATTCCTTCTAATTTTTTATCTTTAATTTCTGAAATTATCTCTTGGATTTTGTTTTTATCTATCTTTCTTTTACTATAATTTGCATCAATATTATTTTTTTCAAACCAATAATTGTGTAATTTGGGTGAGAGTGAATGTTCAATGGGGTTTCCAATTACAAGATATTTTTTCATTTATAATTATCTAAATACTTCTTAATTTTTTCAACCGGAAGTCCCATTATTGTATTCTCATTTCCATCAATGCTTAAAAACAAATTTTTTCCTTCACCCTCTATTTGATAAACATTATAAGCATATAACGCCTCATCAGAAATTTTGGCTAGGTAGCTTTTTAGATCATCTTCCTTCATTTTTTTCATTGTCAGTGTTGCCTTATCCGTGTGATTCCATACCATAGATCCATTCTTAGAGATACATGCTGAACTAATTAAATAATGTTTTTTACCATTAAGTTTTTTTAAAATTTCTAAAGCTTGCTCTCTATTATCCGGTTTTGATATTAGTTCTCCATCTAGATCGATAACACTATCAGCACCTAGGACTAGATTATCACTAA
>CABYNK010000005.1 GCA_902520355.1 uncultured Pelagibacteraceae bacterium | reverse complement strand
GATATGATTTTTCTTCTTTTATTGTATGGTTATAATTTAGCATTTAATCTTTTACCCTCTTTATCTAAAAAAACAGGATCAGCCACAGTTACATTAATATTTTTATTTTCCATTGGTATTATCAATTTTTGCCCCAACATATTTTTTCCACTTTTCACAACACCCAATGCAATAGATTTTTTTAAATTTGGACTGTAATAACTTGAAGTTACATGTCCGAGCATTTCAATAGGTGATTTTTTTACATCAGAAACTATCTGCGCACCTTCCTCTAAAACTTCCTCTGGATTTTCTGTCAATAAACCAACCAATTGTTTTCTATCTTCTCTAATTGTATCAGATCTATATAATGATCTTTTTCCAATAAAATCATATTTTTTTTTACTTACTATCCAGTCCATTTGTAAATCAATTGGTGTTAGTGTTGCATCAGTATCTTGACCAACTATTATAAAACCTTTCTCTGCTCTTAATAAGTGCATCGTTTCAGTTCCATAAGGCGTAATATTAAAATCTTTGCCAGCTTCCATACATTTTTCCCAAACAGATTTACCAAAATTTGCTTGAATATTAATTTCATAACTTTGTTCTCCGGTAAAACTAATCCTCATTACTCTACATTTAATATTTCCAATTTTTGCATTTTGAAATGACATATGTGGAAACTTTTCGTCGGAAAAATCTAAATCAGGAATAACTTTCGAGACAATTTTTTTACTATTAGGACCGCAAACACTTATTGTAGCATAATGATCAGTTACAGAAGATAAATAGACATCCAACTCAGGCCATTCTGTTTGAAGATAATCTTCAAGTTTTCCTAATACATTAGCCGCTCCACCAGTAGTAGTAGTCATTATATAGTGATTTTCACCTAGTCTAGTAGTTACTCCATCATCATAAACCATTCCATCCTCATTTAACATTAAACCATAACGACATTTACCCACTGCAAGCTTTGACCAAGCATTAGTATAAACACGATTTAAAAATTCTGAGGCATCAGTGCCCTGAATATCAATTTTTCCCAGTGTAGATGCATCTAGAATACCCGCTGAGTCTCTGGCAGCTTTACTTTCTCTTTGCACTGCTTGATGCATGTTTTCATTATTTTTGGGATAGTACCAAGCTCTTTTCCATTGACCAACATTTTCAAACTCAGCATTGTTTGCAACATGCCAATCATGTATAGGAGTTCGTCTGAATATATCAAAAAATTCTCCTACATTTCTTCCAACAATAGTCCCAAAAGTAAGAGGGGTATATGGAGGTCTAAAAGTTGTCGTTCCATGTTCGCCCATTTTAGTCCCGGCTGTTTCTGAAATAATTCCTAAAGCATGCATATTACCAAGTTTACCCTGATCAGTTCCCATACCAGTGGTAGTGTATCTTTTTACATGTTCTATAGATCTAAATCCTTCTCTTAAAGCTAATTTAATATCTTTTGAAGTTGCATCATTTTGATAATCAACAAAAGATTTAGTTTTTCCTATAGATTTATCGGATGGTAATAACCAAATATTTCTCTTTGATTGATTTAAACCTGAGATAATTTCAACAGTTTTGTATTCAGAATTATCTATATTAAGAAATTTTTTCAGTGAGGATAAAGTATTCTTTACTATTTCCTCTAAACTAAAGTCTCCATTGCAAGATCCAATACTTATTTGATCCGAGGGATAAACATCAGGAATGAATACTTGGTCTTCTTCTCTAAATTTTAATTTGCCACCAGATTGTGTAAATAAATGCACTGCTGGGGTCCAACCACCAGATACACCTAGACAATCACAATTTAATTTAGTTTTGTCACCAATTACTTTTTGGCCATCTTTAGAAAGTTTCATAATAGATATTTTGTTAATTCTTCTATATCCGTAGGTATCAACAACAGAGTAACCTTTGTAAATTTTAATATTATTTTTCTCAACTTCGTAACAAATTTTAGAGTCAACTTGTTCTCTATTATCAATTATTGCATTTATCTTAATTCCTCTTTGAATTAAGCTTATGGCAGTTTCGTATGCAGTATCGTTATTAGTAAAAAGAACATTGTTTTCACCGCAAGCTACGCCATATAAATCAATATATTTTTTAATTGCTGAAGATAATAGTATTCCTGGGCGATCATTATTATCAAATATTAAAGGTCGTTCTATTGAGCCAGTAGCTGTGATAACTTTTTTAGCTCTGATTTTTAATAATCTTTGTCTTACTTTGTTTTCTCTTTGATTAATTGGTAAATGATCAGTGAGATTTTCACGAGCTAATAAAAAGTTATATCCATGAAATGCTGCAACACTAGTTCTTATTTTTATTTCTAAATTTTCTAGTTTAGATATTCCATTAATTTCTTTTTCTAACCATGAACTTGTTAATTGATTATTAATCTTTGAAAACTCTGAGTTATCATAAATAGATGATCCACCTAGATAAGATTTTTCATCGACCAGAAGAGTTTTAAAACCATTTTTTGCTGCCATTTTGGCTGCCATTATTCCTGATATACCTGCCCCGATTACTAAAACATCACAATGAATATAATTATGTTCATATATATCTGGATCAGCAACTTTAGGTGATTTACCTAAACCTGCAGATTTTCTAATAAAGTATTCATACTTCTCCCAGAAACTTGCAGGCCACATAAAAGTTTTATAATAAAAACCAGCAGGTAAAATAGGAGATAATAGATTGTTAATTCCACCAACATCAAAATTAACGCTAGGCCAACAATTTTGACTTGAAGCAACCAAACCCTCATAAATTTCTACCTCTGTAGCTCTTACATTAGGTTCAGTTCTTGAGGTATTATCATGTAATTGAATTATTGCATTAGGTTCTTCTGATCCGGATGTCATAATTCCTCGAGGTCTATGATATTTGAAACTTCTTCCTACAAGATGAATGCCATTAGCCAATAAAGCTGATGCTAGAGTATCACCTTTAAAGCCAAAATATGTTTTATTATTAAACTTAAAAGAAACCCGATAAGTTTCATCTATGAATTTGCTTGTTTTAAATCTCAAATTATTAGACATTTTATTCTACTGGCGGTTTTTCACCCATTTTATAAATAGCTTTTATTTGGTCGTTTGAAGTATCTCTAACCATATTGAACCATTTTCTACAACCATGAATATGATTCCATCTTTCAAACTGAACTCCTTTAATATTTTTTCTCATGAACAAATATTCTGCCCATTCATCATCGCTTAGTTCTGTAGGTTGTTTTGGTCTTACTATGTGAGCTTCACCACCAGCTTTAAATTCGCTTTGTTCTCTCTCACCACAAAAAGGACAATTAATTAAAAACATTAGTGTGCAACAGCGGCTGCACCATGTTCATCAACTAGATCACCACTTACAAATCTATTTATATTAAAGGCAGCGTTTAATTTATGAGGTTCATCATTTGCAATTGTGTGAGCAAATAAATCCCCTGAACCAGGTGTTGCTTTAAAACCTCCTGTTCCCCAACCACAATTAAAGTACAAACCTTTAATTGAGGTTTTACTTATAATTGGACTTGCATCGGGACATATATCAACAATTCCACCCCACTGACGAAGCATTCTCATTCTACTAAATATTGGATATAGCTCTAAAATTGCATTTAAAGTTCCTTCCACAATATCATGAGTTCCTTTTTGAGAGTAAGACACATAATCATCAGTTCCTGCTCCGATAACCAATTCTCCCTTATCAGATTGACTTACATATGCATGAACAGCGTTAGACATTACGACCGTATCTATTATTGGTTTTACCGGTTCAGACACTAAAGCTTGAAGTGGTTTACTTTCTAGTGGTAATTTCAATCCAGCCATATTAGCTATAACACTAGAATGGCCAGCAGCTACAACTCCAATTTTTTTTGTTTTAATAAATCCTTTAGTTGTTTCAATTCCTTCAACCGTATCACCATTTCTTTTTATTCCTTTTACCTCACAATTTTGAATTATATCCACACCCATTTCATCAGCACCTCTTGCATATCCCCAAGCAACAGCATCATGCCTAGCTGTACCAGCTCTTCTTTGAAGAGTTCCACCCAAAACTGGATAACGAATATCCTGTGAAGTATTTATTATTGGACAAAATTTTTTAACTTCCTCGGTATCTAAATAAACTGCATCAATGCCATTTAATCTATTTGCGTGAGTTCTTCTTTTTAAATCCCGCACATCTTGCAAATTATGTGCAAGATTCATAACTCCTCTTTGACTGAACATAACATTATAATTTAATTCTTGAGATAAACCTTCCCAAATTTTAAGAGCATGGTCATATAGACCTGCGCTTGCATCCCATAAATAATTAGATCTAATTATTGTAGTATTTCGACCAGTATTTCCTCCTCCTATCCAACCTTTTTCAACAACAGCAATATTCTTCATGTTGTGTTTTTTTGCTAGGTAATAAGCTGTTGCAAGACCATGTCCTCCACCACCAACTATTACGGCGTCATATTCTTTTTTAGGCTCAGGGTCTTTCCAAGCTTTCTCCCAATTTTCATGATAAGAAAAAGCATTTTTAATAAGCGAAAATATTGAATACTTATTTTTCATAATTATTGAATAAATACTTTATAAATATTGATTATTCAATACAATCAGTAGTGACGAATTTATTGGAAGAGTGGGTGAGAGGCTGAAACCAGTCGTTTGCTAAATGACCGTGCGAGGAAACTTGTACCGAGGGTTCGAATCCCTCCTCTTCCGCCATTTTTAGTACAAAGGATCATCTTTAAAGAAATTTATCATTGAAACTGGTTTTTGAGCTAAAATATAACGATAGACATTATAGTTCTCCAGTACTCTTTGTACGTAATTTCTTGTCTCTTTAAATTTGATTAATTCAATCCAATTTACGTAATCAATTTGATTCTTTTGTGGATTTTTATTTATTTTTTTCCAATATCTAACTCTTTTAGGTCCAGCATTATAAGCCGCTATCGCAAACGGATAAGCGCCATCATATTCTAGAATTAAACCAGCTATATAATGAGAACCTAAATTGATATTATATTCTGCATCTCTCGTTAATCTAGATTTTGAATAAGGAAGTTTTGCTTGCTTAGCAACTAATTTTGCTGTGTAAGGCATGAGCTGCATCAACCCCTTTGCCCCTGCATGACTGTTAGCACTTAAATCAAATTCACTTTCCTGTCTTATTATTGATAGTATAAATGCAGTATCAGGAATTTTTCTTCCATTTATATAATTTGGTGTACTTATAATTGGATAATTATATTTGTTATGAAATCTTTTTTCATATGACGCAATTTTAGCTATTTGAATAGCAAAATCAAATCTATCAATATTTGTTGCTAATTCTGCTGCTAAAACTTCACTACCATTATTTATGTCATCATTAGCTAGATGTCTTAAAATATGTTTTGTGTATTTATCTTCATTAAGCTCATCAAGAAGATAAATCGTTTTGACTAATTCTTTTTTAAAGAAGTAGTCTCTATATTCTTTTGAAACTTCAGTTTCTTTAGATAATTCAAAAGGTTGATTGGGATTTAACTCCATAAATGCTAATTGACCATAATATGTAGTAAGAAAATTAGATGCTTTACCAAACCATTCATTAGCTAATTCTTTTTTACCAAGTTTCTGATAAGTTTTAGCTAACCAATACGCTCCTCTAGACGTACTTATTGGATAACCAACATTATTGTAAAAATTTTCAAAATGTTCCTTTGCTAATAAAGGATCATCTAAGAAACTTAACGCTATCCATCCACTCATCCATTCTGCAGCAGCATATTCAGGCCCATCAGTCATAGCATGATTGCTTGCAATCTTATATGCTAGTTCATACCTCTTTTTATAAATTAATGATCTTGAAATAATTTCTCTTTCAAACCACCATTTATCTGGTCTTACTAAATAATCTTTAGTATTTTTTATTTTGACTAAGATTTCAACAGAACTATCAACTCTTCCTCTCTTTCTTCTCCATTTCAACCTATCAAAATTTAAACCCGCATCGTTTCTAAATTTATCTGGAACTTTTGAAATAGCATTATCTACACCATAAGATTTACTCATTAACAGTTGTCTAGCCGTATAAAGTAACTCATAGTCTTTAGGTAAATATCTTAATAATCTTTTTAAATCCCAGTATTTATTATTCCAAGCTAAGTAATCTGCTCTTTTAATGTAATCATCAGTATTGAGATATTTTTTAAACTTTTTTCTATAAAATCTTAATTCAGATTTGGTAAGTTCTGCAGTAATCCATCCTTCTTTAATATAAGAAATTCCTTTTTGTGTATCACCATTTAGAATTATACTCTCTCCAAGAATCATTTTTCCAAAGCCACTTAAAGGTTCATTAACACCAAACCAACCAATAATTTTTTTTGGTGAAACAGTATCTGTAGAAAGCTTGTGCTCTGCTAAATATTTTATTCTTCCTAATCGTGGATAATCTTCATTAGCGTCAATAAAAGTTTTGTAATCATAATATGAGGCATTATTTCCTTTGGTAATCAGGTGTCTCCATTGTATGAAATTATAAATTGATTTATCTTTAGCTCTTTTTGCAGTTTTCAATGCCGTAGGCCATTTTGCTTGTTTCATTTCTGAAATAGCCTTTTTTGCAATTTCAAAATCTTTCTTATTATAGTATTTGGATTTCTTTGCGGTATCCTTTTTTTTTGCTCCAGCAATTAAAGGTTTCTTTTTAGGTAAAATAATACCTAAATCTTTTTTAGCTTTTAGTTTAATTTCTTTTTCAGAGGTTTTTTCAATTTCCTCTACTATTTTTTTAGGAATTGGTTTTGGCAGAGGCTTCATTACATCAATTAATAATTTTTGATCTTTTTGCTCTTTAGTCTGGATTGGTTTTTTTAGGGGTATTATTTCCGCAAATGATAAAATGGTAATACTAGAGAAGAAAAATAAATTGATAAAAAATATTAATTTTTTTAGCATAATCTTTTAGTATATGAATCTATAAACTATGTTATAAGTATTTATGTTCAAAGGATCAAATGTTGCTTTAGTCACTCCATTTAAAAATGATAAACTTGATGATGAAACTTACATTAAGTTAATCCATTTTCATATTGAAAATGGAACAAATGGTTTAGTGCCTGCTGGAACAACTGGTGAGTCCCCAACTTTAAGCCACGATGAGCATGAGAGAGTAATTGATTTATGCGTCAAAGAAAGTAATGGAAAATTGCCTGTATTTGCTGGCACTGGTTCAAACTCTACTGAGGAAGCAATTTCATTGACAACTCATGCTGAAAAAATTGGAGCAGATGGAGCTTTAATCGTCACGCCATATTACAACAAACCTACCCAAGAGGGACTTTATCAACATTATAAAGCTATAAATGATAGATGTGGGATTCCAATTCTAATTTATAACATTCCTGGAAGATCAGTAATCGACATGTCAGTTGAAACAATGGCAAGACTATTTGAATTAAAAAATATTATTGGTGTTAAGGATGCAACAGGGGATTTAACAAGAGTAGATAAAACATTAAAAAAATTAGGCAAAGATTTTATTCAATTAACAGGTAATGATGATAATGCATTAGAGTTTAATAGGAAAGGTGGAGCAGGTGCAATAAGCGTAACAGCTAACATTGCCCCAAAACTTTGTTCAGACTTTCAAAGATTTTCAAAGTCTAATAATGATAATGAAATTAAAGAGGCTGAGAGATTAAATGAAATATTACAACCTGTTCATCATGCTATGTTTGTTGAAAGTAATCCAAGTCCAGTTAAGTATGCTGCAAAATTATTAGATTTATGTGATGACGATGTTAGATTACCAATGGTAAAAGTAACAGACTCCACAAAAGAAATTGTTAAAAAGGCGCTTCTTACAGCTAGATTGATTTAATGAACAAAAAAACCAATTCTGGTTTAAAAATAATATGTTTGAATAGAAAGGCTAGTTTTAATTATTTTTTTGAAGATTTATTAGAAGCTGGAATTGTTCTAAAAGGATCTGAGATTAAATCTATTAGAGAAGGTAAAGTTAATATTGCAGATTCATATGCAGTAGAAAAAGATGGAGAATTGATTTTAATTAATTCTCATATAGCATCTTATAAACAAGCAAGTTATTCTAACCACAATCCTACAGATGAAAGAAAATTACTTTTAAATAAACGTGAGATAAATAAATTAATAGGAAAAATGCAAAGAGATGGTCTTACCATTGTTCCTACTAAAATGTATTTTAAAAAAGGAAAAGCTAAAATTGAACTTGCTGTAGCGAAAGGAAAAAAACTACATGATAAAAGGGCAAGTAAAAAAGATAGAGATTGGAATCGTGATAGATCAAGATATTTTAGAAAATCAAGCTAATCGTATCTATTTAGGTATAGGTTCAAATTTAGGAAACAGAAGAAATAAAATTGAACAAGCAAAATATCAATTATCATTAAGAAATATTAGACTTGTCAAATCATCAAATTTTTATGAGAGTTTATCATGGCCAGATGAAAGTAAACCTAAATACTTAAATATAGTCTTGGAAGTTATTTCTGATCTAAAACCTTTGGAATTACTTAAAGTATCCAAAGATATTGAAATAAGTCTTGGTCGTAAAAAAAGATATAAAAATGCTCCACGTGAATGTGATATAGACATAATTGATTATAAAAGAAAAAAAATCACTCAAAAAATCAATTTGCCTCATCCAAGAATGCATAATAGAAATTTTGTCCTTTTTCCATTATTTGAGTTGAATAAAAATTGGAAACACCCAATTTCTAAAGATCATATTAAAAAGCTTATAATATCATTACCAAATAGAGACATAAGATCTATTAAACAAATCTGAATTAATGATATAGTAAAGAGCATGCTTAATTCAGATGATTTAATAAATAAAGTAAAAGGATATAATAAGTTTTTAAATCCAGATAGATTAAATAAGGCTTATGATTTCGCTGTAAAGGCACATAGTAATCAAAAAAGAGCCTCAGGTGATCCATATTCTGTTCATCCAATTGAGGTAGCAAACATATTAACTGATTTAAAATTAGATAGTGCAACCATTACTACAGGTTTATTACATGACACTATAGAGGATACATATGCGACTTATGAAACTATTAAAGGTGAGTTTGGAGATGAAGTTGCAGATTTAGTTGATGGAGTTACCAAAATATCTGCTCTTGAAAATAATGCATCATCTAATTCTAAAGCAGAAAATTTTAGAAAATTAATTTTAGCAACTTCAAAAGATATAAGAGTTTTATTAGTTAAAATAGCTGATCGTTTACATAACATGAGAACTATAAAAGCGATTTCAAAAGAAGAAAAAAGAAAAAGAATTTCTCAAGAAACCATGGAAATTTATGCCCCATTAGCAGACAGGATGGGAATGCATAGAATAAGGGATGAACTAGAAGATCTTTCTTTTGAAATTTTAAATAACGATGCAAGATTATTAATTCAAAAAAGACTTGATGAGATTAAATTAGATAAAAAAGATATTTTTGAGTCTTTATCATCCGAAATAAGTAAATTACTAAATCTAAATAAAATTTCTTCTAAGATATATGGAAGAGAAAAAACACCTTTTTCAATTTGGCGAAAAGTTCAAAAAAAAAGAGTTTCTTTAGAACAAATCACAGATATCATTGGTTTTAGAATTATTTTAAATAACGTTGATGACTGTTACAAAACATTAGGTATAATTCACAAAGAATATAATTGTATACCAGGAAAATTCAAAGATTATATATCTTCAGCAAAAATAAATGGTTATAAATCAATCCATACAGCTGTTATTGGATCTAATAGAAAACCAATAGAAATTCAAATAAGAACTAAAGAAATGCACGATTTTGCTGAAAGAGGCATAGCATCTCATTGGCAGTATAAGTCCTCAGAAAAGTTCAATTCACTTACTTGGAAAGAGTATGATTGGTTAAAAGATTTAGTTGAAATTATAGAAAAGAATGAAAATCCCGAACACTCTTATGAATATACAAAACTTCAAATGTTTCAGGAAAATGTATTTTGTTTTACTCCCAAAGGTTCTGTAATTAAATTACCCAAAGATGCAACAGCAATTGATTTCGCTTATGCCGTTCATACAAAAATTGGTGATACGGCCACTGGATGTGAAATTAATGGAAATAAAAGTGAACTTCAGTCAATTTTAAGAAATGGTGATAGAATAAAAATAATTACATCAAAAAATCAGTCGCCTTCACTACACTGGATTCCAACAACAAAAACTGGAAAAGCTAGAGCTGCTATAAGAAGATATTGGCACGATAGAGGTGAAAAGAAGCAGGAAAGAATAAAAAAATATAATACCACTTTGTGGATTTCGTTACCTGATAAACCTGGCCAACTAGGAAATGTAAGTTCATTAATTGGTAAGCATAAATTAAATATTTCAAATTTAGTAATGGCTGGGAAAAATCCTGATTATATAAATTTTAAATTTCAGCTGATTATAAGAGATTTGAAAAATTTTACTAATTTTATTGCAGAGCTCAAACAAAAAGGTATAAAATTTAAGATAATTAGACACGAAGATAAAAGAAATGCTTTCACACAAAAAATCCTTAGATATTTTAAGAAAAACTAATGCATTATTAGAAGGACACTTCATTTTATCTTCTGGATTACATTCTTCAAAATATATTCAGTGTGCTAAACTTTTAAGTTATCCATCAAAAGCAGAAAAAATATGTAAATCATTGGCTTTAAAAATTAAAAAAAATTTTAAAAAATTTGATCTAATTTTAGCCCCAGCCATTGGTGGTATTGTGATAGGTTATGAAATTGGTAGGATTTTAAAAAAAGAGACAATTTTTTGTGAAAGAGTTAATGGTAAATTCACCTTAAGAAGAGGTTTTAATATTAAAAAGGGATCTAAAGTTATAATTATTGAAGATGTAATAACAACTGGAAAATCTAGTATGGAATGCGAAAAACTAATAAAAAAATCTAATGCAACATTAGTGGGCTTTGCATCAATTATAGATAGATCATCAAAGAAAACATTAAAAATTAAAAAAAGAATAATTTCACATCTTAAAATTGAAGTACCAACATATAAATCAAACAAAATACCAAAAGAATTAAATTCAATTCCAATCTCAGCACCAGGAAGTAGATTTATTAAGTGAAGCGATTAGGTGTAAATATTGATCATGTTGCGACAGTTCGAAATGCTAGAGAAGAAATACATCCAGACCCATACAAAGCCGCATTATTTGTTAAAAAAAAAGGTGCCGACTCAATTACTATACACCTTCGAGAGGACAGAAGACACATAAGAGATTTAGATGCGAAAAAAATTTGTTCAATAAAAAAATTATTAGTAAATTTAGAAATTTCAACAAATATTGATATCGTTAAAAACGCTCTAAGAATAAAACCAAAATTTATTTGCATCGTACCAGAAAATAGAAACGAAATAACAACTGAAGGTGGTTTAGATTTAAAGAAGAATAAAAATAAAATTAAAAAGATAATTTCACAATTTAGAAAAAAAAGAATTAGAACAAGTTTGTTTGTGAACCCAAATATAAAAGATATTTATTTGTCTAAAGAGATAGGTGCTGACTGTATTGAAATACACACTGGACATTTTTCAAATCTTGTGAAATTAAAAAAATCTTTTATTAAGGAATTTTTAAAAATCAAAAAATGTGCAATATTAGCATCAAAAATTGGTATAGAGGTACATGCTGGTCATGGCCTTGATTTCAAATCTACTAAGATACTGACTAAGATAAATGAAATAGTGGAATTTAATATTGGACATTTTATTATTGGTGAGTCTATTTTTTATGGTTTACCATTTGTAATAAAAAAGTTTAAAAAGATTATCAAAAATTAGAATGAAAATTTTAGGTATCGGCGTTGATATTATTGAAAATAAAAGACTAAAAAAATCTGTCAAAAATAAAAGTTTTCTTTCGAGATTATTCACTTTGCTTGAAATTAAAAACTCTAGGTTGGTAAAAAATAAATCTATTTACTTTTCAAAAAAATTTGCAGCAAAAGAATCATTCTCAAAAGCGCTTGGCACTGGTTTCAGAAGAGGTTTAAATTTTAAAGATGTTGAAATTTTAAATGATAATTTAGGCAAACCATATTTTAAACTAAATAACAAATCAAAAAAAATTATATTGAAAACATTAAAAGTGAAAAATTTTGATATATTTCTTTCAATATCTGATGAAAAAGAATATTCAATTGCATTTACTATAATTCATGCCAAAAATGTTTAATAAAAAATTTTTTATAGAAAACTTTAAGACACTTTTTTACGCTTTAATAATAGCTATAATTATCAGATCATTAATTATTCAACCATTTTATATTCCATCTTCATCCATGGAACCTGGTTTATTAGTTGGAGACAGACTTTTTGTAACAAAATATTCATATGGGTACAGCAAGCACTCATTTCCATTTAGTCCACCTATTTTTGAGAATAGAATTTTTTTTAGTAAGCCGCAAAGAGGCGATGTAATAGTTTTTAAAACCCCCGCTGATAACAGAACAGATTATATCAAAAGACTTATTGGCTTACCAGGTGATAGAATTCAGTTTATAGATTCAAATTTATATTTAAATAATAGTGAAATTTTAAAATCTAAAATCTCAGAAGAAGATCCAATTTATTGTGGTGATAAGACTATTAATGTTTTTACATTTGAGGAAAAACTACCGAATGGAAAAATATATAAAACTGTTTATCTTAAAAATTTTACCTTTAAGAATTCAGATGTTTTTAATGTTCCTAATAATCACTATTTCTTTTTAGGTGATAATAGAGATTGTTCCAAGGATAGCAGGTATTTAACTAGCGTTGGTTATGTTCATGAAAATAATCTAGTTGGTAAAGCAAGATTTATTTTTTTTTCATCTGATAGATCGGTTAGTAGTATTTTTGCTTTTTGGAAATGGAATAAATCTATTCGATTTGACAGATTTTTTAAGAAAATTATTTAATGAAAATTGACTATTCTAAACTTGAAAAAAAAATAAATTATAAATTTAAAAATAAAAATTTACTTATTCAGAGTCTTACTCATAAAAGCTTTAATAAAATGAATAATAATGAAAAAATAGAATTTTTAGGAGATAGAGTTTTAGGTTTAGTTATCGCAAAAAAACTTTTGGAAATCTATCCAGAAGAAAAGGAAGGAATTTTAGATAAAAAATATGCTTCATTAGTGAATAAAAAGACGTGTTTAGAAATTGCTAAGAGTATAAATTTACAAAATTATATTTTAATTTTTAATCCAAAAAATAGATCAGTTACAATTGAGGATAAGGTAATCTCAGATAGTTGTGAAGCTTTAATTGGAGCAATTTACCTTGATAGGGGATTTAATATAACAGAAAAAATTATATTAGATTTATGGAGAGAAAAAATAAAACAAAGTGTGATTACACAAATTGATGCAAAAACAAAGCTTCAAGAGTTTTCTTTAAAAAAATTCAAAAGACTTCCTATTTATAAAATAATCTCTAATACTGGTCCAAGACACAAACCTGTATTTAGAGTTGCTGTAAAATTACAAAATACGCAATTTTATAATGGTGAAGGAAAATCTAAAAAAGATGCAGAACAGAATGCAGCTTTACTTTGTTTAAATGATAATTTGATTTGATGAATTGGGACGATACAGGTTTTTTACTTTCAAAAAATAAATATAATGAAAATTCTCTTATTTCAGAATTTTATACTAAAAATCATGGAAAGATATCAGGTATGGTTTTTGGTGGCACTTCAAAAAAAATCAAAAACTATCTTCAAATTGGAAATCAACTGTATCTAAATTATAATTCTAAATCTGAGAATAAATTAGGATATTTTAAATTAGAAATTCAAAAAGTTTACTCTCCTGTCTATTTTGAAAATTCTCAAAAACTTTCATGCATTAATTCTGCAATGAGCCTTATTCGCTTATTAACAGCAGAGTCACAATCTAATGTTAAAATATTTGATCTTATTGAAAAATTTTATTTAATACTTTCAAATGATGAATGGTTAAAAGATTATATTTTTTGGGAATTAGAATTATTTAAAACTATAGGTTTTGATTTAGAATTAGATAATTTGTCAACTAAAGAGTTAGTAGATGATAAGATAGTATATGTTGTTAAATCTAAGACTGAAAAAAAAATAATACCAAATTTTTTAGTTAATAAGAAAATTATAGTCGATGATTTAAATACACTTTTAAATGGATTGAAATTAGTTAGTGATTTTTTAGAAAAAACTATATTAAAACCTAATAATTTAAATTACCCAATAAGCAGAACTCAGTTTATAAATTCATTAAAATAATTAAGGTAAGATTTCATTTAATCTGTCTGCGTAATAACTTACTATTGCGTTTGCACCAGCTCTTTTAAAACTTATTAAATTTTCAAAAATTGCATTTTTATTAATAATCTTTTTCTCCACGGCATTAGATAACATGCTATATTCACCAGAAACTTGGTATGCAAAAACTGGTATCTTAAATTTATCTTTTATTGACCTAATAATATCCAGATAAGGTAAACCGGGTTTAACCATAATCATATCTGCACCTTCTTTTATATCTAAAGCTACTTCTCTTATTGCTTCATCATAATTTCTGAAGTCCATTTGATAAGTTTTTTTATCTCCTTTTAATGCAATTTTAGATCCGACAGCATCTCTAAATGGTCCATAAAAGCTAGAAGCGTACTTAACAGCATAAGATAAAATTTGAGTATTTTCAAAATTTTTTTTGTCCAAGGCTTTTCGAATTTTACCAATTCGACCATCCATCATATCTGATGGTGCTAAAACATCACATCCCATTTGCGCTTGTAATAAAGATTGTTTAATTAAGATCTCTACTGTTTCGTCATTAATTATATTGCTTGATTTGAGAATTCCATCATGGCCATGAATTGTGTAAGGATCGAGGGCCACATCACACATTATTCCTATTTGGTTTTTATATTTTTTTTTAATGTATCTTATAGCTCTACAAACTAAATTGTCTTCATTGAGAGCTTCACTACCCAAATGATCTTTTAATTTAGGTGATGTATAAGGAAATAAAGCAACCATAGGTATCCGATTTTTAATAGCTCTATCTAAAATTGTTCCCAATCTATTAATAGAATATCTATTTACGCCTGGCATTGATTTGATTGGATGAGTCTTATTTTTTCCCTCTATTAAGAAAATAGGTAGAATAAAGTCACTAGGTGACAAATTATTTTCTGAAACAAGTCTTCTTGACCAGCTACTTTTTCGGCTTCTTCTCAGTCTTAAACTAGGATATTTCCCTGTAATCATATTTAATTTTATTTTAAAAATGCGACAAATGTAATATACACATATATATTAAAAAAGGTACAAAGCAATTACCATGACAGCTGAAAATACTAAAGTAATAAATTTAAATGTTAAAAAAGATGAACGTGTTTTAAATTTTAGCGACTTTCAAAAACAAGAAATGAAGTTTGATATCTTAAAACTTCAAGAGGCATATAATCAAATTGTTCAGATTAAAAAGTTTGAAGACGCAGGAGTAACGCATTTTGGAGCTATATCATTAACTCAAATTCCTGGTGATCCAGAATCTATTAAAGGAAATAAAGCAAGAGGCCTTTACTGGACCAAACCTGATAGATCTGGCAAAGAAGTAATGAGGGAAGGAATGATAAATGAGTCTGCGTATAGCGAATTTATTAAAGATTACGATAATACTTACTTTAAACATGTATATGATGTTTTGTCCTCTAAGTATAAATTAGGAAGGATGAGAATTTTACTTAAAGAACCACGATCAACTTTAAGTTGGCATAGAGACCCAGAGCCTAGATTACATATACCTATTATTACCAACCCTGGCTGTATTATGGTTATAGATAATGTGGCTAAACACATGCCTGCAGATGGATCGGTCTGGATTACAAACAATAAAAAATATCACAATGCCTTTAATGGCGGAGAAGAAAATAGAATACATCTTGTTGCATGTGTTTTAGATTACAAATTCAATTAATTTGAAAAAAATATTTATTTCATCAGATCACGCCGGATTTAGATTAAAAGAAGACATAAAAAAACATTTACAAAGTAAAAAATTAAATTTTAAAGATCTCGGACCTACAAATGATGATAGTGTGGATTACCCTGATTATGCTCATAAATTGGCAAAAAAAGTGAGGGTTAGCAAAGATAATGTTGGTATTTTAGTATGTGGATCAGGCACTGGAATGAATATTGCGGCAAATAAGCATAAAAATATACGTGCTGCACAGTGTTTTAGCGCAAAATCAACCAAATTATCCAGATTGCATAATGATGCAAACATCATTACATTAGGCTCAAGATTGATAAGTAAAAAAAACGCTTTCAAATTTGTTAAAATTTTTTTAAATACTAAGTTTGATGGCGGTAGACACTTAAAAAGGATTAAAAAAATTTAGTTATGTCTAGTGAAAAAAATTATTTGAACGATGGTTATAAAAGTTTTTTTGAAGATAGTTTATCTATAAAAGATCCAGAACTATATAAAGCTATTAAAGATGAATTAACCAGACAGCAACAACATATTGAGTTAATTGCCTCAGAAAATATAGTTTCACAAGCTGTTTTAGAGGCCCAGGGATCTGTATTAACAAATAAATATGCCGAGGGTTATCCTGGAAAAAGATATTATAATGGATGTGAACATGTTGATGTCGCGGAAAATCTTGCAAATGAAAGATTAAAAAAATTGTTTAATTGTAAATTTGCAAATGCTCAACCTCACTCAGGTGCGCAAGCTAATGGAGCTGTATTCTTGGCTCTACTGAATCCAGGTGATACATTTTTGGGAATGAGCTTAAATTCTGGTGGTCACATAACACATGGTCTAAAAATTTCTATGTCAGGGAAATGGTTTAATGCAATTAGTTATGATGTTGATAAAAAATCTGAACTCATAGACTACGATAATGTTGAAAAACTTGCACTTGAACACAAACCAAAATTAATAATTGCCGGTGGGAGTGCTTACTCAAGAGTAATAGATTTTAAAAGATTTAGAGATATTGCTGATAAAGTTGGTGCTTATCTTATGGTTGATATGGCACATTTTTCTGGCCTTGTCGCTGGAAAAGGATATCCAAACCCATGTGATCATGCCCATGTTGTTACATCAACAACACATAAAGTTTTTAGAAGTGCAAGAGGTGGAATAATTTTAACTAATCATGAAGATCTTGCAAAAAAATTTAACACAGCAGTTTTCCCAGGATATCAAGGTGGTCCATTAATGCATGTCATTGCAGCTAAGGCTGCAGGTTTTCTTGAAGCCTTACAACCTGAATTTAAAGATTACATAAAGTCAGTTTTAGCGAATGCAAAAATGTTAGCTGAAACCTTAAAAAATAATGGTTTTAAAATTTACTCTAATGGAACAGATACACATTTAATGTTAGTAGATTTAAGACCATACAAAGTCAAAGGTAATCTTGCTGCTGAAAGTCTTTCAAGAGCAAACATTACTTGTAACAAAAATGGAATTCCTTTTGATACTGAAAAGCCAATGATTACTTCAGGTATAAGATTAGGAACTCAAGCTGCTACTACTCGTGGCTTTGGTTTAAATGAATTTAAAACTGTTGGCGAATTAATTACAAAAACTTTAAAAGGCTTATCTGAAAATCCAAATGATAATAGCAAAGTAGAAAATGAAGTAAAAAATGAAGTTATTTCTTTAACTTCATCATTTCCGATATATAAGAACTTATAATTAATGATTTGTTCAATATGTAAAAAAGGGGAGACCTCTGTTGTCGACTCACGTCCTACAGAAGATGGAACAGCAATAAGAAGAAGAAGACTTTGTGGTTGTGGCGCACGTTTTACTACATTTGAGCGGGTTCAATTTAGAGAAATTATGGTGATTAAAAAGAATGGTAGAAAATCTGCGTTTGATAGAGATAAATTATCAAAATCAATCTATATAGCTTTAAAGAAACGTCCAATCGATACAGAAACTGCTGAAAAATTCATAAGTAAAATTTCAAGAACTCTCGAAGAGCTTGGTCAAAGTGAAATATCAACAAATACTATTGGCACTATGGTTATGGAAGGCTTAAAGGAATTAGATCCTGTTGCATATGTTCGTTTTGCATCTGTCTATAGAAATTTCCGAGAAGAAAAAGATTTTGTGCAATTCGTGGACAAGCTTGATGTCTACAAAAAAAGATAAATTTTCAACTAAAGATAAATTATATATGGAGATAGCTTTAAAACTGGCTATGTCTCGATACGGTCAAACAGGATCAAATCCCTCTGTTGGATGTGTGATTGTTAAAAACGATAAGATTATTTCTATTGGTCAAACATCAATAAATGGCAGACCCCATGCGGAGTTTAACGCAATTAAAAATTCAATAGATAATTTAAATGGATCAAAAATGTATGTGACCTTGGAACCATGCTGTCATTATGGTGTGACACCACCATGTACAAATTTAATTGTAAAATCTAAAATTTCAGAGGTAATTTATTCAGTTCCAGATGTTGACGTTAGAGTTAAGAATAAAAGCTTTAAAATTTTAAAATCAAAAAAAATTAAAGTAAGAAAAGGACTCTTAGAGAAAAAAGTTAAAAATTTTTACTCAACTTATTTTTTTAATAGAAAGAAAAAATTGCCATATGTTACTGGTAAAATTGCTGTTTCGAAAAATAATCTGATTTATAGCAAATTAGATAAAAAAATTACTAATGCACAAGCTGATAAATTTACTCATTTACTAAGGTTTAAAAATGATTCATTAATGATTTCATATAAAACCTTGAATAATGATAATCCAAAACTAAATTGCAGATTAAATGGATTAAATAAGTATTCACCAAAAAGAATTATTTTAGACAATAAACTTAATTCTAATATCAACAGTTTTATAATAAAAACAGCTAAAAAATTTAATACTATAATCTTTTATAATGAAGCTGGTAATTCAAAAATTTTGAGTTTTAGAAAAAAGGGAATAAATTTGATCAATTCTAAAATTGATAACAAAGGGAGATTTGATTTCAAAATTTTATTAAAGAAATTATACAAATTGAACTGTAGAAATTTATTAGTTGAGGGAGGTGATAAATTAACTAATTATCTTTTGAGAAATAAGACTTTCAATAGATTTTATTTATACGAAAGTAACAAAAAACTCTCAAAAAAAACTGAATATCTATATTTTAATAGTTTAAATTTGTTAAAACAGAAATATAAAAAAAGAATTAATTTAAGACTAAATTTGGGAAAAAATAAAATAACATTGTATAAAAATTAATATGTTTAATGGAATAATATATAATCAAGGTGTAATTAAGAAAATTATCAAAAGACCTAAAGGAATTAATATATTTGTAAAAAGTAATCTTAAAGTATCTAAAAAAGATGTTGGATTATCAGTAGCCTGTGATGGTGTATGTTTAACTTTAATTTCTTATAAATCACAGTTAATGGAATTTTATCTTTCAAAAGAGACAATAATTCGTTCTAAATTTAAATATTTAAAGAGTAAAGATATAATCAATTTAGAGTTACCTTTAAAGTATGGAACTAAAATATCAGGACATATTTGTCAAGGTCATGTAGATACTGTTGCGAAAGTTTTAAATATAAAAAAAATTGATAAATCTTTTATTTTTGATTTTGAAATACCTAAAAAAGAGAGAAAACATCTCGTTGAAAAGGCCTCTATTTGTGTAAATGGAATTTCACTTACAATTTCAAAAATAACAAAAAAAGGTTTTCAGATTTGGATAATCCCACATACTTATAAAGAAACTAATTTATCTCAAATCAAAAAATATGGTTTAGTGAATATTGAGATAGATATCTTGTCTAAATACGTTAGAAATTATTTTTATGAAAAAAAATAATTTTGCACCCATAGAATCAATTATTAAAGTTGCCAAAAAAGGAGGCATGTTCATATTAGTTGATGATGAAAAAAGAGAAAACGAGGGTGATTTGGTAATATCATCATCCGACTCAACTGCAAAAAATATTAATTTTATGGCAAAGTATGGTCGTGGTTTGATTTGTTTGGCACTGGATAGTTTACAAGCAAAAAAGTTAAATTTGTCCTTAATGTCTCCTGTAAATCAGTCGAGAAATAAAACAGCTTTTACAGTTTCTATAGAAGCAAAAAAAGGAATTACAACAGGTATATCCGCAAAGGATAGAGCCAAAACCATCAAAATTGCGTCAAAAAAGAATGTTAATAAAAAAGAAATAGTATCACCAGGGCATATTTTTCCGATTATTGCTAAAGATGGAGGTGTTCTTGTAAGAGCAGGGCATACAGAAGCTTCTGTTGATATATCAAAATTAGCAAAAAAAAATAATTCAGCGGTAATTTGCGAAATTATGAATGAAAATGGTACAATGGCAAAAGGCCAAGATCTGTTTAATTTTGCAGAGAAACACAAGCTCAAAATTGGAAAAATAGAGGATTTAATAGCTTATAGATTAAAAAAAGAAAAACTTATAAGGTTAAAAAAGCTTAGCCAAATCAAAGTTAAAAACCAAAATTATAAGATTAGAATTTATGAGAATTTATTAGATGGTGCAGAACATTTTGCTCTTATAAAAGGTAAAATCAAAAGAGGCATTACTCCAAGAGTAAGGGTAATTTCCTCTAATATTGTTCAAAATTATTTAATAAATCAAAAGCTACCAAATTCATTTGATAAGACTTTGAATTATTTTAAAAAATACCAAAATTGTGTTTTGGTGTTTATAAAAGACTCAAATTTAAGGTCTGTAACACAGACGTTGAAAAAATATAATAACAAAGAATTTATTAAAAAAGGAAATGACAAATCAATCAAAAATTATGGTATTGGAGCTCAAATAATTAAAGATCTTAAAATTAAAAATATGATATTAATTACAAGATCTTTAAAAAAAGTTATTGGACTTGATGGTTATGGAATTAAGATTAAGAGACAAGAATTGATATAATGAGAAAAAAAATTCTAATTGTTTTAGCTAATTATTATAAAGACATTAGTAATGGATTACTAAAAAGTGCTTTAAAAAATATACCTAAGTTATGTCAAGTAAAGATTATTAGAGTTCCTGGTGTTTTTGAAATTCCAGTTACAATATCTAAAAATTTAAATAAATTTGATGCATTTTTGGCTTTAGGTTGTGTTATCAAGGGTCAAACACCACATTTTGATTTTATCTCTCAAGCATCAACTAACGCCATAATGGATATATCGGTGAGTCAAAAAAAACCTATTGGCAATGGTATTATTACTTGTTTAAATATGAAACAAGCAAAAGTAAGAAAAAGCAAAGGTGCCGAAGCTGCTAATGCCGTAGTCTCAATATTATCACAGAAATGAAGACTTATTTTAAGCCAAAAAATAATCCCAGAGTAATCATAATACAAAAACTTTATGGAAAGTTCTATAATGATGATAATGATTTAGATTTTCCAAAACACAGGTTTAAAAAATTTATTAAAGACATTGTTTTAGGGACTATTGAGAGAAATGATCTTATTTTAGATGAATTGAATAGTAAACTTGGTGATCAGTTCATTTTTAAGAAATTAGATAAAATTTTTCAAACTATTCTTAAAGCTGCAACTTATGAATTTATGTATAAACCAAACTTATCAATCAATATTATTATTAAAGAATATCTAAATTCCTCTAATTTTTTTCTTGGAGATTCTCAAACGAAATATTTAAATGCTCTATTAGATGATTTAGGAAAAAAATTGAGATCTAAAAATGCATGAATTTGAAATAGTCAATAATTTTTTTTCTCACTTATCTAAACATAATGCATCAGCTTTAGGTTTAAATGATGATGTTTTTTTTGATAAGAAAAAAAAAATGGCAATTTCTGTTGATACTTATAACGTTAATACGCATTTCGTAGATTTTAAATCTCCCGATCTAGTGATTAAAAAAATTTTGAGGTCATCAATATCAGATTTGATTTGTAAGGGTGTTAAACCAAAATTCTATTTTATTTCAGGATCTGGTAATAAAAGAAATTTTACAAAAAAAAATTTATTAAAAATTTCAAAATCACTTAAAAGTGAACAAAAAAAATATAATATAAGTTTATGTGGAGGAGATACAACTTTTTCAAATAAGTTAAGTTTTACAATCACTTCATTAGGCTATTCAAATGATATAGTTTACAGAAATAAATCTAGATTAAACGATGATATTTATGTAACTGGAAATTTAGGTGATAGTTTTATTGGTCTACAAATACTTAGAGGCAAAATCAAAATAAATAGCAAGATGTCTAAATTTTTTATAAAAAAATATTATAAACCTGATCTACAATTAAAATTTTTAAATTATCTTTTAAAATTAGCCAACACCTCAATTGATATTTCAGATGGACTAATCGATGATTTAAAAAAAATGATTAATAGACAAAATTTTTCTTTTCATATTTTTGAAGAAAAAATACCTGTATCAAAAAATTTAATTCAATTGATTAAGATTAAAAAATTTAAAAAATTAGACATAACATCTAGAGGTGATGACTACCAAATACTTTTTACAGCTAGTCCTATTAAATCAAGAATCATCAAAAAAATATCAAATATTACAGGCATTAAAATTACTAAAATCGGTAAGATTGTATCAGGTAAAAATAGATCTAAGATTATCAATTTAAAAAATAAGCAAATTGAGGCTAAAAATAAAGGGTATATTCATCAATTCTGAAAGTTAATCATTGTCTTTTTCATCTTTTTTTGTATTGTCCGGGCTAAAAAATTAACAACCAACAACTTAAGGTTTATATGAACTCAACGGCAGAAACTATTTTATTATATACAATTGTGGCAGGTTTATTATCTATCGTTTATGGATTTTTAACTGGAAAGAATATTCTTAATTCAAGCGCTGGAAATTCTAAAATGCAAGAAATTGCTTCAGCAATTCAAATTGGAGCAAAAGCATACTTGGCAAGACAATATAAAACTATAGCAATTGTTGGTGTTGTTGTTCTGGTAATTGTTAGTATTGCTTTTAGCCCACTTGTTGGACTCGGTTATTTAATTGGTGCAGCACTATCAGGAATAGCTGGTTATGTTGGTATGTTAGTTTCTGTAGAAGCTAATGTCAGAACAGCAGAAGCATCACGAAAAGGTTTAGCAGAAGGACTTTCTGTTGCATTTAAATCCGGTGCTGTAACAGGCATGTTAGTAGCTGGTTTAGCTCTTTTAGCTATAGCAGTTTATTATTTTTTATTATTAAAATTTGAAATTGATGAGAGAGAAATAGTTAACGCACTTGTTGCATTAGGTTTTGGTGCCTCTTTAATTTCTATTTTTGCAAGATTAGGTGGTGGAATTTTCACAAAAGGTGCTGACGTTGGTGCTGACTTAGTTGGAAAAGTTGAAGCAGGGATTCCAGAAGATGATCCAAGAAATCCAGCAGTTATTGCTGATAATGTTGGTGATAATGTTGGAGATTGTGCTGGAATGGCTGCAGATTTATTTGAAACTTATGCTGTTACAATAGTTGCTACAATGGTGCTTTCTTCTATCTTTTTTGTGGGAGATTTAAATATGATGGTATACCCTCTTACTATTGGAGCTGCTTGTTTAATAACATCAATTATTGGAACTTTTTTTGTAAAACTTGGTAAAAATAATAATGTAATGAATGCATTATACAAAGGATTTATTGTATCAGCAGTAGCTTCGTTATTAATTTTATGGCCTGTTACTGACCATGTAATTGGCTTTTCAAATGAATACGAAGTTAATGGCAAAATTTTTAATGGAATGGATTTATATTACTGTGGAGTAATTGGTCTTGTAATTACTGGTTTACTAATTTGGATCACTGAATATTATACTGGAACTGGATATAGACCAGTCAAATCAGTTGCTTTGTCATCAACAACTGGACATGGAACAAATGTTATTCAAGGATTGGCAGTGTCTATGGAAGCTACTGCAATACCCGCTTTAATTATTGTTGCAGGTATTTTAATTACAAATTCGATTGCCGGGCTTTTTGGTATTGCAATCGCTGTAACAACAATGTTGGCATTAGCAGGAATGGTTGTAGCTTTAGATGCTTATGGACCTGTAACAGATAATGCTGGTGGTATTGCCGAAATGTCAAATCTTGATAAAAAAGTAAGAAAAACCACAGATGCATTAGACGCTGTTGGAAATACAACAAAAGCTGTAACCAAAGGTTACGCTATTGGCTCTGCAGGCTTAGGTGCTCTCGTATTATTTGCTGCCTATACAGAAGATATAAAACACTTCTCCAAAGAAGCTGGATCTGCATTGGAAGGTATAGTAGTAACTTTTGATTTATCAAATCCTTATGTTGTCGTTGGATTGTTAATTGGAGGTATGTTGCCGTATTTATTTGGATCAATGGGAATGCAGGCTGTAGGTAGAGCAGGTGGTGCTGTAGTTGTTGAAGTTAGAAGACAATTTAAAAAATACCCAGGTATTATGAAAAAAAAACAAAAACCTGATTACGCTAAGTTAGTAGATTTATTGACAGTTGCTGCAATTAAAGAAATGATTATTCCATCTCTGTTACCAGTTCTTTCACCAGTAGTATTATATTTTATAATCCTTTTTATTGGAGGACAAGTTGCTGCACTAGCAGCAGTAGGTGCAATGTTACTTGGTGTTATTATAACTGGACTTTTTGTTGCTGTCTCCATGACGGCAGGCGGAGGAGCATGGGACAATGCAAAAAAATATATTGAGGACGGTAATCATGGAGGCAAAGGTTCAGAAGCACATAAGGCTGCAGTAACTGGTGATACAGTTGGAGATCCTTATAAAGATACTGCTGGACCAGCAGTAAATCCAATGATTAAAATTACAAATATTGTTGCTCTTTTATTGTTAGCTGTAATTGCTGGTTAAGTTACCGACCCAATGTTCCTCTTTTTTTACCTAGAGGATCATCGATTTTAGTTATCACACCAGACAATGCTCTAGAAATAAAAGATTCTTGATCGACGTTAGTATTTGTTGTTTTTTTCGTAAAAACAAGTTTATTTAAATCATCTTGATTTAAAAATTCCTTGTTAATTAACATGCCTCTATTATCTACTTCTAATAACAAAACATTATTTGCAATTAATTTTTTTTTTCCGAGCTTCAATAATTTTGAGTTAGATGTTTTTCTTTCAAGATATATTAAAATATCGTCATTAAAATAACTTGTAGATGATGGTGGACCTAACAAATTTCTAATTTGATTTATATTAGTTTCGTTTATAAGTAATTCTTTACTTTTAGCCTCTAGATTGTGGATGCCATGATGATTAACAACTTTATTTAATTTACAACTAGTGAAGAAAATTGTTAAAATAATTAAAATGATTTTCATGAAATGAATTACATATATTTTTATAACAAATTGATCAAATTAACTACAAATAAAACACTATATAAAAGCCTTGATAAACAGGATAGTTTTAATGATAGGTTACTAGTTTTTTTATTCCATTTTGCTTTTTTTTTAAAAGTGTTTAAATCCGATGAAAATGAAAAAAAATTACAAGAAATATATGATTTCAATTTCAGACAATTAGAATTAAGCATAAGAGAGATTGGATATGGAGATCAATCTATTAATAAAAAAATGAAAGATTATATTAATGTTTTTCATGCTATTGTTTCTGATATTCATTTTTGGGACAATTTAGAAGATGCGAAAAAGAGTGAAATTATATCTAAATTTTTGGAAAACTTTAAAAATATTGAGGAATTAGTTGATTATTTTAATAATTATTATTTAAATTTATCAAAAAATACTTTGAATTCTTATTTAAAAAGTGTAATTAACCCATAATTATGGCAGTTCCAAAACGAAAACAAACTCCTTCAAGAACAGGAATGAGAAGAGCTAAAAATATGAAATTTTCAGCTAAAAATGTTGTTGAAGATAAAAAATCAGGTGAATACAGATTATCTCACCATTTGGATTTAAAAACTGGCATGTATAAAGGCCGTCAAGTTATAGACCCTAAAGATTAAATAATTTAATATTAAGTAATGTCTGATTTGATTAAAATTGCAGTAGATGCAATGGGCGGAGACAATTCTCCAAAAAAAGTTATCGATGGTATAATTCACAATCACAAAAAGAGTAAAGAAAACTTTTTCAAAATTTTTGGAGATAAGAATAAAATTATTTCATCACTTAAAGATAATATTGAGGATCAATATTATGAGATTATACATACAGAAAACTTTGTTTCAAGCACGGATAGCCCTTTAGAGGCCGCAAAAAAAGGGAAAGATACAAGTATGTGGTTAGCCATAGAAAGTGTAAAAAAAAAAGAAACAGACATAGTTATATCTGCAGGCAATACTGGTGCATTATTAGTAATTGCAAAATTAAATCTTAAGATGATTAAAGATATTGATAAACCAGCTTTATCAGCATTATGGCCCAATAAAAATGGAATGAGTGTAGTATTGGATTTAGGTGCCAATATTGAATGCAGCCCGAAAAATTTATTTGATTTTTCAATTATGGGAGCAGCTCTTTACACATCTTTATACCCAGATAAAAAACCAAATATAGGATTATTAAATATAGGTTCTGAAGAACTTAAAGGAAATGAAACTATAAAAGAAACTTTTAAAATATTGAGTAACAAAAAATCTAAAAACTATGATTTTGATGGATATATTGAAGGTAATCAAATTATGGATGGTAAAATAAATGTAATAATTTCAGACGGATTTACTGGGAATATAGCTCTTAAAACAGCCGAGGGTACTGCAAATTTTATTGTTAAAGAATTAAAAAAAGCAATGACTGGTTCAGTTATAGGAAAAATTTCTTCAATATTAAATTATTATAACTTAAAAAAATTTAAAAATAGACTAGATCCAAGACTATATAATGGTGCAATTTTTTTAGGTTTAGACTCACCGGTTGTAAAAAGTCACGGCGGCACAGATTTTATAGGGTTCTCTAATTCATTAGATGTTTGTAACAAAATTATTAAAGGAAATTTGATAGAAAAAATAAAGTACAATATTTAGAAAATGAGAATAAATCTAACTAAAAAAGACTTAATTAATCAAATTTATATGCAATTAGGTTTTTCAAAATTAGTATCCGAAAATTTAATTAATGATTTTCTTTCAACAATAATTCAAAACTTAAAAGATGAAAAAAAACTTAAATTATCAAGATTTGGAACTTTTTCTATCAGACAAAAGAAATCTCGAGTCGGCAGAAACCCTAAAACCAAAGAACCTAAAGTAATTTCGAGTAGAAATGTTATCCTTTTTAAACCTTCAAAGGAATTTAAAGAATTTATTAACAAAAGAAATGACTGATAAAATTGACAATGCTTATAAAACAATAGGTGAAGTAGCTGAAATTCTAAAACTAAAGTCAAAAAAAAAAGGAGTTTTTTCAACTCACACCATTCGATTTTGGGAAACTCAGTTTAAACAGGTTAAACCAAAATTATTAAATTCTAATAGAAGATATTATGATCAAAAAACTATAGATATTCTAAAAAAAATAAAATTTCTTCTCAAAGACCAAGGCATGACCATTAATGGGGTTAAAAAAATCTTAGATAATACTGATAATAACGATACTTTAAATCTTGACGAAATTTCAAATAATTCTATAAGAGCAGATAATTTTAAAAATAAAGTTTTAAAGATTTCTAAAATTGTAAAAACTTTAAAAAGTAATAAATAATGGCAAAAAAAACACACGTAAAAGTTAGATTAGTTCCTGAAAGCAAACCTGACAGTCCGTTTTTTTATTATGTAAAAAAACCAGCCGGCGGTGAAAAGGCAAAAGTGAAATTATCAGCTCGTAAGTACAATCCAAGTACTAGAAAACATGAAGTTTTTGTTGAAAAAAAACTTCCTCCTCATAGTAAATAATTATTTTTTCTTAAAATTTCTTTTTTCGTAATCAATATAAGACCAAATCATATTTTTCCAAATACGATGTGTAATTTTAGGGTCTATTTTATTTGTAATAGATTTTTTTCTTATATTTTTTAAAATCATCTTAATTCTTTTATTGTCAATAATTTCTTTTTTTTTATCCTTTAATTTTAAAACTTGATTAACGAGATTTGTTCTTTTTTTTATTAGTTTGATTAATGAATTATCTAATTTATCTAGTTCTGATCTTATTTTATTAAGTTTTTTTCTCTTTAAAGGCGACATTTATATATTTGGATAATATGAAAATTATTATATTTATCCCCACATGTACACAACAAATACAAAAATAAACAATCAATTATCAATCTGGTTAATTGTGATGTTTTGGATTATTTCTTTCATGATAATTGTTGGTGGTTTAACAAGACTTACAGACTCTGGTCTCTCAATAACCGAATGGGAACTGTTTTCTGGTTTTTTTCCGCCCCTTAATCATGATGATTGGATCATTTATTTTAATCTTTATAAAGAAATTCCCGAATTTAAATTACAAAATTACAATATGACTTTGAATGAATTTAAAGTTATTTTTTGGTGGGAATGGGCTCATAGGTTTCTTGGTAGATTAATTGGTCTTGGATTTTTGATACCATTAATTTATTTTTCTTTTAAGATTAAATTTACTAAATTATTAAATCTTTATTTCATTTTTTTATTAATATGTTTTCAAGGTTTTATTGGTTGGTATATGGTTAGTAGTGGACTAGTTGATAGAGTTGACGTAAGTCATTTTAGGTTATCCGTACATTTACTTATTGCTTTTCTGATTCTATCTTTAATTTATTGGAATTATTTAAAAATTAAAATACCGAGAAACATTACAACCAAACTAAATACATTTATTCCTTTGATTTTTCTAATTCTAATTTTTTTACAAATTTCAATTGGTGCTTTTGTTTCCGGTATGGATGCTGGAAAAATCTATAATTCTTGGCCTTTAATGGGTAATTCATATTTTCCAGATGATAACAATGTTAATAATCTATTTAATATTTCAGCTTTAAGTGATCCATCTTTAATGCAATTTATACATCGTAATTTAGCTTATCTGATAGGAATTTTTTATATTTTGATCTTTTATAAGATTTATAAAAATAAGATGTATGAATTATATAAATCTGTAAATTATTTAGGAATTTTTATTATTTTACAAATTTTACTGGGTATTTATACAGTATTATATGGTGCACAGATTTATATTGCATCTATGCACCAAATAAGCTCAATTTTTTTGGTAAGCTCATGTATTTATTTCTTTTATATAAATACAAAAATTAACTAACAGCTTTTAAATTACCCCTTGAAGATTTATTTAAAGCTTGATCTAAATCATCAATTATATCATCAATATGTTCAATACCTATACAAAGTCTAACATAACTTTGGGTTACACCTGAAGCTGCTAATTCCTTTTCATTTAACTGACTATGAGTAGTACTAGCAGGGTGTATAGCTAAACTCCTTGCGTCACCAATGTTTGCTACGTGGTAGAACATTTTTAATGACTCAATAAACTTTTTCCCAGCATCAATGCCGCCTTTAAGTTCAATACCAACCATTGGACCGTTTCCACCTTTAAGATATTGTTTAGCTCTATCAGCAATTTTCTTTGAGTGTTCAGTTGAATATATAACTTTAGTAACTTCTTTGTGTTTTTTTAAGAAACTAACTACTTTCTCTGCATTTTCACAATGTTGTTTCATTCTTAGTGCTACTGTCTCAAGACCTTGAATAATTGCAAACGCGTTGTCTGGAGCTAAAGCAGAACCTAAGTCTCTTAGCAAACAAACCCTCGCTCTTACAGCAAAAGGCACGTTCGCTCCTGTTAATTCCGGCACAGCTTTTCCCCAAACCACACCTCCATAACTTGCATCAGGTTCGTTAAATAAAGGTTGTCTTTTGGGATTAGCAGTCCAATCAAAGTTACCACTATCTACTATACTTCCAGCAATAGCAGTTCCATGTCCACCAATATATTTTGTTAGTGAATGTATAACAACCGCAGCGCCGTGCTCTATTGGTTTGCATATGACTGGTGCAGCAGTATTATCCATTATTAATGGAATATTATATTTTCTTCCAATATCAGAAACTTCTTTAATAGGGAATACTCTTAAATAAGGATTAGGTAATGTTTCTCCATAAAAAGCTCTGGTTTTATCATCTATCGCTTTTTCAAAGTTTTTAGGATCACTCGGGTCAGCGTATCTTACTTCTATTCCTAGTTTACTTAATGTATGTGTAAATAATGAAACAGTACCACCATAAAGATCTGTGGAACTTACAATATTATCTCCTGCCTGAGCAACATTAAGAACAGCAAAACTTGAGGCCGTTTGTCCAGATGAAACTGTTACACAAGATAATCCACCTTCTAATGCTGCAACTCTTTTTTCTAAAACATCATTAGTAGGATTCATAATCCTCGTATAAATATTACCAAATTCCTTTAATGCGAATAAATTTGCTGCATGTTCAGTATTTTTAAATTGATATGATGTTGTTCTATATATTGGCACAGCAACTGCATTAGTTGCTGGGTCACTTCTGTAATCACCACCGTGTATGGCAATGGTTTCAGGATTATTTCTTTTTTTACTCATTTTACTCCTTTTTTAGTGCTTTAGCTTTATGCAAGGCGCACAATATAGTTCAAATGCCTACCGAATTTGTGTGGTGATTTCCATTTTAGCTGTAAGCCCGCAATAGGTACAAATCGGCAATATCAATATAACAAATAAAAGGCTTAAAACAATATAAATATCAATTTGACTTTAAGCTTATTAATAGTATTAATCCTCGCACAATGACAAAATTCCTTAAAAAAGATCAATTATCGTCTAATTGGTACGAAATAGACGCTAAAAATGCAGTGGTAGGTAGACTAGCAACCATCATATCAAAAATTATTAGAGGTAAAAATAAAACAACTTTTACTCCACATATGGACGATGGAGATTTTGTTGTCGTAAAGAATATTGAACAAATCAAATTCACTGGAAATAAATTTCAAAACAAAAAATATTACAGACACACAGGACATCCTGGTGGAATAAAAGAGATTACACCTGAAAATCTTGCTAAAAAAAAACCAGGTGAAGCTTTAAAACTTGCGGTAAAAAGAATGCTTCCCGGAGGAGTTTTAGGAAAAAAACAACTTACTAAATTGAAAATTTATGTAGGAAATGACCATCCACATTCAGCACAAAATCCAAAAGTTATACAGTTAGACAAATTAAACTCAAAAAATATAGCAAGAAATTAAAATGGAAAATACCCAAGCATCAACTAAAGCTCCAAAAATAAAGCTGGATTTCAAAGATAGCAAGTACGCCACTGGAAGAAGAAAAACTTCAATAGCTAAAGTTTGGCTAAAAAAGGGTTCAGGTAAAATTTATGTAAATGGTAAACTTTTTAGCGATTATTTTTCGAGTGATAATCATAAAATGCAAATAGTAAGACCTTTTGAACTTATAAATCAAGCAACAGAATATGACGTAAAGTGCAGTGTAAAAGGTGGAGGTCCTACAGGACAAGCAGGAGCAATGGTACACGGAATCTCTAAAGCTTTAGTTATGTTTGATGAAAAATTGAAATCTTCACTTAAAACCGAAAAATTGACCACCCGAGACTCCAGATCAGTTGAAAGAAAAAAACCTGGACGTAAAAAGGCTAGAAGAAGCTTTCAATTTTCTAAAAGATAATTCTTTTTTAACTTTTAACTGTTATAATATATAATGCCTAAGCTTAATGTACTAATTGCTGGATCTACTGGTTATATCGGTATTCAATTAATTAAATTATTAATTAAACACAAGAATATCAATATAAAGTACCTATGTGGAAATTCCTCTGTTGGAAAAAATATTTCATCTTATGAGGACTCATTGAAATCAATAAAGTTACCAAGAATTACAAAGTATAATAAAAAAAACTTAAATAATGTTGATATTATATTTACCGCTCTACCAAATGGAGAAGCTCAAGAAATTTCAAAAGATTTATTAAAGAAAAATACTTTAATTGATTTAGCTGCAGATTTTAGATTAAAAAAAGGTTCTGAATATTTAAAGTGGTATAAACAAAAACATAAAGCATTAAATAATATAAAAAATAGTATTTATGCTTTACCTGAAATAACAGGAGGAATAGTTAAAAAATTCAGTATTATTGGATGTCCTGGCTGTTATCCAACTTCTATACTTTTACCACTTATTCCATTAGTTAAAAGAAAATCAGTTAACTTAAAAAATATAATAATAGATTCAAAATCTGGATATTCTGGAGCGGGTAGAGGAGTACACAAAAAATTCAAGAGCAAAAATTTATACGAATCTCTTAGTGCATATGGTGTAGGCTTTCATAGACATAATTCTGAAATTCAACAAGAATTAAGAAATTATACTTCTTCAAAAATTAATTTTACCTTTACACCCCATATTATTCCAATGTTTAGAGGAATTTTGAGTACTATTTATTTGGATTTAAAACCAGGTATTACTTTAAATAAAGTACAAAATATTTTGAAAAAATTTCATAAAAAGAATAAATTTGTAAAAGTAAGGAGTGTTAACTCTTTTCTGAGCACAAATGACGTTATGAATACTAATTATTGCTTTATCTCTGTCTGCAAAACTAAATTTAAAGATAAAATAATAATTTTATCGGTCATTGACAATCTTATTAAAGGAGGAGCAGGTCAAGCCGTTCAAAATATGAATTTGAAATTTGGTTATAAAATTAGTGAGGGATTATTATGAAAAAATTACCATTATTGATTTTATTTTTAGTTATTTCTTGTGCACCTGTTCAAACTGAGAAAAAAATAAATTTTTCAAAAGATCTAACTTTTGAAGAATTTAAATCAAATTTAAAAGTTTACGTAGATAACAGTGATTACCCAAATATTGATGAATAAAATAGTTAACATCGCAATTTTTGGTTTAGGTCAAGTAGGTATTTATCTTTACAATGAATTAAGACTAAAAAAAAAAGAAATAGAAATTAAAACAGGAAAAAAGATAAATATTGTTGCTATTTCGGCAAAAAATAAGAATAAAAAAAGAAAATATAATATTAATAAAAAAATCTTTTATACGAATCCCCTTAAGATTTTAAAAGAAAAGAAAATAGATATTTTATTTGAATCTATTGGTCAATCTGACGGAATTTCAAAAAAAATTGTTGTGATGGCGTTAAAAAATAGAATTAATGTTATTACACCAAATAAAGCCTTAATTGCAAAACATGGTAATGAATTAGCTAAATTAGCAGAGAAGAATAATGTAAATTTAGAATTTGAAGCCTCTGTTGCTGGAGGAATTCCAATACTTAGAACAATTAAAGAGGGTTTAGCTACAAATAAGATAAAGAAAGTCTATGGAATTTTAAATGGAACAACTAATTATATTTTAACAGAGATGGAAAATTCAAACGAAACTTTTGATAAAGTCTTAAAAAAAGCTCAAGAACTCGGTTATGCTGAACCAGGTAATCCTAAATTAGATTTAAATGGATTT
>CABYNK010000004.1 GCA_902520355.1 uncultured Pelagibacteraceae bacterium | reverse complement strand
ATGATGACCAAGTTTTCCTATTTTTTGGCATCATATTTTCGTCAGTATGTAAAACTGCTTGATTTTCTCTATACTTAAAATTTGACAAGATATTTTTTTCTTGCTCACTTGGATCTTTGATTAAAGAGAGTGCTTCATTAGCGTGAGTTGCTAAAACTACTTTATCGTAATCAAAAAATTCATTATTTCCCCCGTAATAAATTTGGACTCCTGAAGGAATTCTTTTTATCGAATTAATTTTATAATTCTTATAATGTTCGCCACTAATACTTGATAAAACTTTATTTACGTAGGCTCTACTTCTTTGCTTTACTGTAAACCATTGAGGTCTTTTACTAAGCTTAAATAAACCGTGATTTTGAAAAAACTTTAAAAAAAAATTTATCGGCATTTTTCCAGCTTCATAAGGAGGCATAGACCAGATTGCTGAAACCATCGGTATAATATGATAGTTTATAAAACTTTTTGACCAATTTTTTTTTTCTAGAAATTCATCTAGAGTAATTTTTTGGTCTATATCTGAAGTTTTGTCACATAATTTATAAAATTTTAGAATATCAAAAAACATCTTTATAAATTCAAAATTAAATAAATTTGATTTATTTGCAAACATGCCTCCAAGACCTCTGCCACAGTATTCATAATTTGTTTTTTCTACAGAGACAGAGAATGACATATCACTTTTTTCTATTTCAACATTTAGTTCTTCAAAAAAATTTATTAAATTTGGATAAGTTTGGTAGTTAAAGACAATAAAGCCAACATCAACTAAAATTTTTTTATCATCTACAATAATGTCAACTGTATTCGAATGACCACCAAAATGATCTTCCTTCTCAAAAAGATCTACATGGTGTTTTTTAGAAAGATAGTATGCAGCGCTTAGGCCAGATATGCCTGATCCGATTACAGCTACTTTCATTAATTAAGCTGCGTCTTCTTTGAATTCATCCATGCTAGGGCAAGTACAAAAAATATTTTTGTCACCATAAACATTATCCACTCTTGCAACAGGCGGCCAGAATTTGTTTAATCTTAAAAATTTAGCAGGATAAGCTGCCTCTTCTCTTGAATATTTGTGTTCCCAATTATCAGAAGCTAGCTCAGTGTCAGTATGAGGAGCGTTTTTTATTGGATTATCAACTTTATCAAATTTACCAGTTTTAATATGATCTATTTCTTGTTTAATCTTAATTAAAGTATCACAAAATCTATCAAGCTCTGATAAGTTCTCACTTTCTGTCGGTTCAATCATCATGGTTCCAGCTACAGGCCAAGACATTGTTGGTGCATGAAAACCAAAATCAATTAATCTTTTTGAAATATCTTCTTCTGTAACACCTGTTTCTGATTTAATGGATCTAATATCAATTATGCATTCATGAGCAACATTTCCATTTGAGCCTTTATATAAAATTGGATAATGATTTTTTAGTCTTTCAGCAATATAATTTGCATTTAGTATCGCAACCTTAGAAGCAAGTTTTAATCCCTCAGATCCCATCATTTTTATATACATCCAAGAAATTGATAAAATACTTGAGCTTCCCCAAGGAGCAGCAGATACAGCTCCAATACCTGTTGTGGGACCACAATCTTTAACAACCGGATGATTGGGCAAATAAACTTGTAGGTGTTTTTTACATGCAATAGGGCCCATACCAGGTCCGCCTCCCCCATGAGGAATACAAAATGTTTTATGTAAATTTATGTGGCAAACATCGGGGCCAAAGTTTCCTGGTTTAGCTATACCAACTAATGCATTTAAATTTGCCCCATCCATATAAACTTGCCCACCATGTTTATGAATTAGTTCGCATATATCCATAATTTTTTCTTCAAATACTCCATGAGTAGATGGGTATGTAACCATTAAAGCTCCTAAATTTTCTGAATGCAACTCTGCTTTTTTCTTTAAATCATCAAAATCAACATTGCCTTCTTTATCACAATTAACAACAACTACTTTCATTCCAACCATTTGTGCACTAGCAGGATTTGTTCCATGTGCAGAACTTGGTATTAAACATATGTTTCTATTTTTATCACCTCTTTCTAAATGATATTTTCTAATTACCATTAGTCCTGCATATTCGCCTTGAGCACCTGCATTTGGTTGAAGTGAAACTCCCGAAAAACCAGTGATTGATCTTAACCAATTTTTTAAATCAGTGAACATTGTTCTATATCCTTCCATCTGTTCTATAGGCACAAAAGGATGGGGCTCAGCTAGTTCTCTCCATGAAATAGGTATCATTTCTGCAGTAGCGTTTAATTTCATAGTGCAAGAACCTAATGCAATCATTGTTCTGTTTAGGGCTATATCCTTATCCTCTAACTTTTTAAGGTATCTTAGCATCTCTGTCTCTGAGCGATATGAGTTAAAAACAGGATGTTCTAAATATTTAGACGTTCTTAATAAACTTTTTGGTAGATTTGGTAAACTTACAGTTGGATCTTCTTTTTTTATAGATTCTGCTGCATTAAAAATTTTTAATAATTGATTTACCCTATAAACATTTTTTTTCTCATCAAAAGAAACAGCAAGCATTTCGGAGTTTACTTTTCGTATATTAACTTTTTGATTTAAAGCATTTTTATAAATCTGATCTGTCTTGTCTTTAGTAATAATCGTAACAGTATCAAAAAAATAATCAGAATAAATTTCATATCCAGATTGTTTTATTTTGTCTGCAAAATTTTTTGCTAATTGAGATACTCTCTCAGAAATATTCTTAATTCCATCCGGACCATGATAAATAGCATACGCTGCTGATACTATGGCTAACAATGCTTGAGCTGTACAAATGTTACTTGTGGCTTTGTCTCTTCTAATATGCTGCTCTCTAGTCTGTAGTGACAATCTATAAGCCTTGTTTCCATGTCTATCTACTGAAACACCAACTATTCTACCTGGCATAGATCTCTTGTATTCATCTTTTGTTGCAAAATATGCTGCGTGTGGTCCTCCATAACCCATTGGAATACCAAATCTTTGTGAACTCCCAACCGCAATATCAGCCCCAAGTTCTCTTGGTGTTTTAAGCTTAGCAAGCGCAAGAAGATCACAAGCTAAAATAGCTTTGCCATTTTTTTTATGAATTTTGCTTATTGACTCACTCGGGTCTTTAATATCCCCTAAGGTTCCCGGATACTGTAGGATTCCACAAACAATATCTTCTCTTAATTGATCTAAAACTTTATCTTCATTTCCAACAAGAACCTTGAGACCCATAGGTTCTGCTCTAGTTCGTATAACCTCAACAGTTTGAGGGTGACAATTTTCTGAGACAAAAACTAAATTACTATCACTTTTATCGAGTCTATAACTTAAACCCATAGCTTCTGCTGCTGCTGTACCTTCATCAAGTAAAGATGCATTTGCAATGTCCATTCCTGTAAAGTCAACGATCATTTGTTGGAAATTTAAAAGCATTTCCAATCTTCCTTGCGCTACCTCTGGCTGATAAGGTGTATAAGAAGTGTACCAGCCTGGATTTTCTAAAATATTTCTCAAAATTACATATGGTGTGTAAGTTCCATAATAGCCCATCCCAATAAAATTTGAATAAATTTGATTTTTTTTCGAAATTGCTTTTAATTTTCTTAATGCCTCATATTCTGAATTTGATTCACCGATATTTAATTCACCCTTGAACAATATCTTTTCTGGAACAGTATTATCAATCAAATCATCTAATGATTTATAGTTTAATTTTTTTAACATCTTTGATTGATCTTCCTCGGAAGGACCAATGTGTCTTTTAATAAAATCTTTTTCAGAATTGTGTAACATTATGTAGTGGTCTCCTTTGCAAATTTATCATAGTCATCTTTATTCATTAAAGAGTCCATTTCAGATTTGTCTTTAATCTTTAGTTTAAAGAACCAAGCAGAATTTTCTGGATCTTGATTTATTTTTGATGGATCGTCTACAATTTCCTGATTTGTATCTACGACTTCTCCACTAACTGGTGTATAGACATCACTTGCAGCTTTAGTAGACTCTACAACACCTGCTGTTCCATCTTTTTCAACATTAGAACCTTTTTCAGGTAACTCTGCAAATACTATGTCTCCTAACATCTCAGTTGCATGTTTTGTTATACCAATCGTTGCAACATCACCCTCTAATTTTATCCATTCGTGTTCTTTAGAATATTTGACTTCGCTCATTAGTTAGTTCCTTTCACATAACTTTTTTTATAAAACGGTAAACTACAGATATTAGCTGCATGCTTTTTGCCCCTAACTTCTAAAAATACTTTAGTATCCTTTTTTGAAAATTTATTTTCCACATAACCCATTGCCACAGGTCCATTTACACTTGGTCCAAATGTACCGCTGGTGATCTCTCCAATATGAACATCTGATTGATTATATATTTTTGTTTTTTCTCTGGCAATTATTCTTCCCTCAGGTCTAATTCCAACTCTTATTTTAGAAACTCCATCATTTAATTGTTTTATAATAATATCAGAACCAATAAAGTCTCCTTTAGATATTCTCTCTTTTGAAATTGCCCACTTTAAATTTGCCTCCACTGGGGTTTTGTTTTTATCAAGATCATGACCATACAAGCACAAGCCAGCTTCTAACCTTAAAGTATCTCTTGCTCCCAAACCTACTAATTTAGAACCTTTCTTAATTAATTCTCTTGTTAATTTATCTGCAAAGTCATTTGAGATTGAAATTTCAAAACCATCTTCACCTGTATATCCAGATCGAGTAATGTATACTTTCTGATTATCAAATAAGAACCAGTTTCCAGACATAAAACTTAAATCTTTTACTCCATCAATTACTTCATTTAAAATTTGCGATGATTTAGGTCCCTGAATTGCTATTAAAGATCTATTTTCATCCAATATCATTTTATACTTTTCATTTAACAACTCTTTTAAAATTTTAAAATCATTGTCTTTACATGCTGCATTGAGAATTATTAAAAAACCCTCATTTATTTTTGTAATGATTAAGTCATCTTGTATTCCTGCATCTTGATCCATTAAAAAGCTATATTTTGAATGATTTAGTTTTAAATTTTTCAAATCTAATGGAAAAATTTTTTCTAAATCTTCGATCAATTCATTGTCACCATAAATAAATAATTGGCCCATATGTGAAACATCAAAAATACCAGAGTGATTTCTTGTAAATTTATGCTCTTCTACAATGCCCTCAGAATATTGAATTGGCATCTGATAGCCTGCAAATTCCACAAATTTTGCATTACTATCTTGATGTAATTGGTACAACGACGTTTTTTTTATTTCCATATTAACTCTTTGTACCCATCTGTATATTTGCCTGAGAGTTTTGCTCCTTCGGCGAGAATTAAATCTCTTTCCAGAGTTAATATGCTACGGTCCTTTTTGCCTGAGAGATTCCTGGGTGGTTGCTCCTTCGGCGCTACGATGATCTGTAGTCTCTCCCGTAAATCAATAGTCCTATAAGTGACTTAAAATGTCAATTGGAAACGATTGCCTTTGGCTTTTTTAAAAGCGTATAAAACTGTAGTAATACTGCAAAAAGTATTATCGCTCCACCTATCAACCCATAAAATGAAGGTATTTCACTCACAAAAAGAAAAGCCCAAATAGGACCAAGAACAGATTCGGATAGCATGATTATTCCAACCATTGCTGAAGGAGTTGTTCTTGCACCAATTGTTATAAATATAAAACCAAAACCTATTTGAAAAAATCCAGCTAAAAAACCTAAAAAAATGTCATGAGGTGAAATCATAATAGTGGGAGAAAATGATAAGCCAATTAAACATGAGCTTATACCTGCAACAAACTGAGCTGGAACCATATCAACAGATGGAAATTTTCTAACGATCATTATCAGCACTGCAAAAGTGATAGGCATTGTAAAGGCTGCTAAATTTCCAGATAACTCTCCTGGAGATAAAGAATTTCCAACCATCAACAATACCCCAGACATTGCTAAGATAATTGAGATTAATGTAATTAAGTTAATTTTTTCTTTTAAGAAAAAGAAACCAAATATAGCTAAAAATAAAATTTGAAGTGATATGATGAAATTGGTATTGGCAACTGTAGTGTTATACATAGCAAAAACATAACCACAAAAACCAATAGATAATATTAATCCACCAATAAAACCTGGTAATCCTGAAACATAAAATGATTTTAAAACTTTACTTTTGTAAGTGATAATCAAAAAAGTTAAAACTGTAAGAGAAAAAAATAAAGATCTCCAAAATAATATCTGCCATAGTGTTGCTCCCTCAAAAGATTTTACAATTAATCCGCCAAAGCTTAAACTTAGAGCACCTAAGAAAATCAATAATGGACCAGGTAAACTTTTTAAAATAGTCATTAAATTTGTGAAATTAAATTTTGAGTTTCTAATTCATACAATTTAAAAAGAGTTTCTGCACTATTTAAATCTACCTCTTGAAACTTCACGTTTGAACCAGGGGTTAATTGAACTAATTTGTCATAATCAGCGCTTATAACCACACCAATTTTAGGATAACCTCCTATGGTACCATGGTCTGAAAGCATAATTATTGGATTTCCATCAGCCGGCACCTGTATAACGCCCTTAATTAAACCTTCAGATCTAATATTAGTATCAATAATATTTTCTATTTTTTGTCCCTCTAATCTCATTCCCATACGGTCAGATAGTTTAGAAACTTTAAATTCATTTTTAAAAAAATTTCTTTTACCTTCATCAGAGAAATAATTAAAATTTGTTCCTTTAATTACTCTTATATTTTCTATCTTTGTATTGACATAATTCAATTTTGTAATTGAAAGGTTTTGATTAATTTGTTTGATATTTATTTTTTGATTATCAGATAATTTCGCCCCGTTGTTAGATCCTATATTTGCTCTAGTATTTGTTGAACAACTAGACCATTGAAGTTTTAAATCAAATGTACCGCTTATTGCCAGATATCCATACACAGATTTATTAGTTGATATAATATTTAACTCATCATTATTTTCTAAAATAAAAGTTTGATAACATTTTCCATCAGTTAAATTATCACCTTTTTTAATTTTAAAACTCACATCACCAGTAATAGCAATATTTAATTTGTCTCCATGATATTTCAAATGAGGACCCTGATAAGCAAATTCTATTACTGGATCGTTATGATCATTTCCAATAAGTTTATTAGCTAGTAGATAATTTCTATTATCCATAGCTCCACTGAATGGAATTCCTATATGATAAAGGTTTTTTCTACCAAGATCTTGGAAAGTTGAATTTATACCAGCCCTTATAATTTCAAAATAATTTTTACTCATGATAATTTTGATAGTTCTCTTTCGAAATTCTTTTAAATGTAACTAAATCTCCTGGATTAATTAGATTAGGTTCTTTTTCCTTAGTGCTATCAAAAATATTTAATGGGGTATTACCAATAATATTCCAACCACCTGGACTTTCAAATGTATAGATATTTGCGAATTGCTCAGTCAAACCAATTGAACCTTTTGGAACTTTAACCCTAGGAGTATCAAGACGTTTTGCTCTAAGATTTTCATCTAGATCTCCAAGGAAAGGCATTCCTGCAATAAAACCTGTCATATAGCAAAAAAATTCATTCTCAAAAAAATTTTCATAAATCTTTTCCTCTGTCATTTTAAGCTTTTCTTCTAACCTTTTAATATCTAAAGAAAATTCTTTTTCACAGCAGACAGGAATTTCAAATTTTTTATTTTGAATATTATCACTTTTGATGATTTCAATATTATCGATTATCTTTTTAAGTTTAGTAAAATTGATTTTTTTAAGATCAAAAGAAATAATTAATTTATTATATGACGGGGTAATATTATTTACCCCTATAATATTTTTTTTTTGAATGGTTTTAAAATATTTAATTACTTGAGTGTTAATCTCTTTATTCACCTCTTTACCAAAATCACAATATAAAGCTGCGTCACCAAGATTTGATATATTTTTTATCATGCCATGTTATACTTAAGATTAATGAGTATTGAAATTAATATAAATTGTGATTTAGGCGAAAAATCTAAACATCATTCTAACAAGCATGATCCTGAATTGCTTGAGATAGTCAACTCGGCAAATATAGCATGTGGTTATCACGCAGGCGATGAAGAAACTATGAATAAAGTTGTTGAAATATCAAAAACAAATGGTGTTAGTATTGGAGCGCATCCATCCTTTAATGATCCTGAAAACTTTGGTAGGGAAAGAATGAATTTACCCTCTTATGAGATAGAAAAATTGATAATTGATCAATATGAAATTCTTCAATCAATTTCATCCAAACATGGTGAAAATGTTACTCATATAAAGCCACATGGTGCTTTAAACAACATGGCGTGTGAGGATATTGATTTAGCAACAACGTTAGCAAAAGTAATTAAAAGAATAAATCCAGAGTTGATTTATTTAGTCCCAACTGGATCTAAAATGGAACACGCTGCAAAAAAGTTAGATATGAAAATTGCCTGTGAAATATTTGCTGACAGAAATTATGAAGATGATGGAAATCTTGTATCAAGAAAAAAACCTCATGCTTTAATTACTGACCCAGAGCAAGCAAAAAAACATGTACTAAAAATGGTTCAAACTCAGTCACTTAATTGTCACAGTGGGAAACAAATACCTTGTGAAATCGATTCTGTATGCATACATGGCGATAATATGAGTTCGCTTGAAACTGCGAGATCTATAAGAAAAAACTTGATTGATAACGGACTTATACTAAAAACGCTAAATAAAATGAAAAAATTTATATGATAAAAAAACTTTTAACTTCTTTAATTGTCTCAGCATTTTTAATTTCAAATTCCCTTGCAGCCGGCTCTGGCGATGGTGGCTCTTCAAAAACTAAAACTAAATATGATATGGCTGTTACACATATAAAAGCAGCAAAAAATTTTGAAAAGAAAGATAAATTAAAAAAAGCAGAAAAAAGTTATAAGAAAGCACAAAAATTATTACTTCAATCAAACAAAAAATTTCCAAATAAAGCAGATACTTTAAATTATCTTGGCTTCACCACAAGAAAACTTGGTGATTTTGAGAATGGAGAAAAATATTATCTTCAGGGTTTAGCTATCAATCCATATCACATTGGTATTAATGAATACCTGGGCGAATTATACGTAGCCACAAATAGACATAATCTTGCAGTTGAAAGACTTGATGTGTTGAAAGGGTGTGATTGCAAAGAATATGATGACTTAAAGGCTATCATTGCTGGTGAAAAAGTTTCAAAATACTAATTACTTATAATAGACAACTGGATCTGAACAATTATAATTGTCTTTTTAAAATGATATTACATTGTTAGAAGAATCTCTCATACTCTTACAGATCATCTTTATTGACATTATCTTAGCCGCAGATAATGCAATTATAATTGGTTTGATAGCAGCAAATTTTGTACCTAAAAATAGAAAATTGATTATTTTTTGGGGTGTAGTTGGTGCACTTGTTTTCAAAGTTTTGTTTGCAGTTTTTGCAACTTATCTTTTTCAATTTTATTGGGTCAAAATAATTGGGGGTCTTCTTTTAATTTGGATTGTTAATGATCTGAGAAAAGATTTGTTTGAGATTAAAAAAATTAAATCACCAACTAAAAAATCGAAAGAACCATCATTTATTAAAAGTATCTATAAAGTCCTTTTTGCGGACATAACTATTAGTTTTGATAACGTGATTGGGGTTGTAGGTGCTGCAAAAGGAAATTTCGGTTACATGATGTTTGGACTGATCTTATCAGTTGTTCTAACTGGTGCGTTAGCTACATATTTAGCAAATTATATTCAAAAACATCTTTGGATTGCCTATGTTGGCTTAGGTTTTATTTTACTCGTTGCTTTACAGTTGATTATTGGTGGATTAAATGATTATGGTGTTTTATCAATTAATGAAACCTTTAAAAAATATTTCTAATCAAAAAAATTGCCACTTAAACATTTATTCATTTTAATTTTTATAATGATAGCTCATGGTAGTGCATTTCCTGTAGCTAAGTTGGCCCTTAATAATTCTGTTCCACCCATCTTGATGGCCTCATTAAGGATGGGATTAGTCTTTTTATTACTAATACCTTTTTGGAAATTAGAATTGCCAAATAAAAAGTTTTTTAAACCATTAATATTATTTTCAGTATCTATGGGTGTTTTGGTTTATGTATTTATGAATTTATCACTATTTCATTCATCAATAATTGCTCCTATAATTTTAGGATCTCAGCTTGCTATACCATTTGGAATACTTGCAAGTGCTTTTCTATTAAATGAAAATATAAGTAAAAATAAATGGATTTTAATTTTCACGTCTTTTTTTGGAATAGTTATAATTTTTTTTGATCCGAAATTAACAGAAAACTACTTAGGTTTATTTTTTGCAAGTCTTATGGCTTTATTTTTTGGACTAGCTCAAGTTTATTCAAGACAATTGAAGGAACTACCAACAAGTATGATTAATGCTAGCATGGGTATTTTTGGTTTTATAATACTCTTAATCCTTTCAGTTTTCATTGAGGGTAATGTTCAAGAAAATATTGGGCAAATAAATTTTGAGTCATGGATGCTCATATCTTACCAAGCAGTAATAGTATCTTTATGTGCACACCTGCTGATGTTTTATCTCTATAAATTTTATACTGTTGGTAAGATTTTTCCTTTTTATTCTCTCTTTCCAATATTTGGAATAATTCTCACATATCTAGTTTTTGGTGAAGTGCCGACTATTTTGTTCATATTGGGTGGAATAATAGTAATTACTTCAGTGTTTTTTTTACACAAAATTAAATAATTTGCTTATTGCAACTTTTTATAAATCGGATTTAATTTGGTTTTTAAAAATTGTTAACAATAAAAGAGGATAATAATGAAAAAACTATTTGTGGCTGCATTTATATTTGTTTCTACTTTTACAACAAATATTTTTGCAGAAGTAAAAATGGGAATCATATTAGGATTTACAGGTCCAATTGAATCCCTTACACCAGCAATGGCTGCATCTGCTGAGCTTGCTTTTAAAGAAGCTTCAGATTCTGGATCATTACTTGGTGGTGAAAAAATTTCAGTTGTAAGAGCGGACTCAACTTGTGTTGACTCAGCTGCAGCAACAGCAGCAGCTGAAGGTGTTATTGCACAAGGTGTAGCAGCAATTATGGGAGCTGACTGTTCAGGAGTAACTGGTGCAATTGCATCTAATGTTGCAGTACCAAACGGTGTTGTAATGATTTCACCATCAGCTACGTCACCAGGACTAACTGATTTAGATGACAAGGGGTATTTCTTTAGAACGGCCCCATCTGATGCTAGAGGTGGTCAAATTTTAGCTGATATAACAAAAGATAGAAAAATTAAAAGTCTTGCAATTACACATACTAATAATGACTACGGAAAAGGTTTAACAAATGTTTATAAAGCAGCTGTTGAAGCTCATGGTATTAAAGTAACAACTGTAGTTGCTCACGAAGATGGTAAAGCAGATTACTCATCTGAAGTAGCAACTCTTGCTTCAGCAGGTGGTGATGCAGTAGCAGTAATTGGTTACCTAGACCAAGGTGGCAAAGGAATTATCCAAGCTTCTTTGGACTCTGGCGCATTTGACAAATTTGTTTTATCAGATGGTATGATAGGCCAATCATTAGTAGATGCTTTTGGAAAAGATCTTAAAAAATCTTTTGGTTCAATGCCCGGTTCAACTGGAAAAGGTGCTGGGGTATTTGCTAAAGTAGCAAGTGCTGCTGGTATAGATAGTTCAGGTCCGTACACTGGAGAGTCTTATGATGCTGCTGCTTTAATAGTTCTAGCAATGCAAGCAGGTAATTCAGCTGATAGATCATCAATTGCAAAAAATATTATGGATGTTGCTAACGGTCCTGGAAAAAAAATATATCCAGGTGAACTTAAAAAAGCTTTAGATTTATTAGCTAAAGGTAAAAAAGTTGACTACGAAGGTGCAACTGGAGTTACTTTTACTAGCGTCGGTGAAGCTGAGGGTTCTTTTTTAGAGCAAGAAGTTAAAGGCGGCAAATTCAAAACTAAAAAACAAAGATAATTTTTTATCTTTAAAGAATTAAACCCCTGACATCTTTGATGTTGGGGGTTTTTTTAAAAAAATAAGTATTTATCTGCCATATACAAAGCCCAAGCAATAGCAGCACCTGTAATAATATATTTCATAATTTTATTTTATTTCTATTTTTTCAGGAAGTATACCTTTCGGTCTATACCTCATAATTAGTAATAAACCTATTCCCATCATTAAAAATCTGAAATAAGGGACACTTTCAATTAAATGCACTTTTAAAAAATGTGTATCTTCTAAACCTGCTGTTGTTAAATTAACTAGATATAATCCTATTGGTGCTGCCTCAATCCATAAGAACCAAACTACAAAACCTCCAAGAATTGCTCCAAAATTATTTCCACTTCCACCAACAATAACCATCACCCAAATCAAAAAAGTATATCTCAAGGGTCGATAGCTTCCTGGTGTAAATAATCCATCTTGAGTTACAAGCATGGCTCCTGCTATACCGACAATAGCTGAACCTAAAACAAAAATTAACAAATGCTGTTTGACTACATTTTTGCCCATAGCGTTAGCTGCTTCTTCATTATCTCTAATAGCTCTCATCATTCTTCCCCAAGGAGAGTAAAGAGCTTTTTGTGTTAATATTAAAAGTATAATCACAACAATTAGAAACAAACCTGAATAACAAAGTTTCACAAATACTGATGATCCTTCGATTACAAATTGATTAAGAGCTTCTTGCCTTTCTGACAAATCAGAAATAAGAGCTAATTTTCCTGAATTAAATTTTTCAACTAGATTTATAAACCATTCTGTTTCTTGTAAATTAACTTCATAAGGAGCCGGACGTTTTAAACCGATAACATTTTTAACACCCCTAGTTAACCAATCTTCATGTTTGATAATTGCTATTACTATTTCTGATATTAGTAATGTAGCTATTGCCAAGTAATCAGCTCTTAAACCCAATGCTACTTTTCCAATTACAAAAGCTAATCCTCCTGCAAAGAAAGCGCCCGCAATCCAAGAGAAAATTATTGGAAGCCCTAGCCCACCTAGAAATCCTGTTTTTGCTGGGTTTACTTCCTCAATTGCCTCAATACCAGGTTCAGAAACAAATCGTACAATAATTATTCCTGAAATAATTATTGCAGCAATAACGTAATTTCTAATTTTAGATTTTTGATATCTTTTGAGAACAAATCTAATAGCTAAAACAATTCCAATAATGAAAAATAAACTCAATAAAATATTAGTACCCCCTGCACTCCAAGCCTCTTGAACTGGATTTACAGAAATTAAAACTGCAGCTAGACCACCTAAAGCGGTAAAGCCCATTATTCCAAAGTTAATTAAACCAGCATAACCCCATTGAATATTCGCACCCATTGTCATAACAGCTGAAATCAAACAAAGATTAAAGATAGATAAAGCAATATTCCAAGATTGAAATATACCAACAAGAATAATCAATCCCATCATAATACTGTAGGCTGCAATTACATTTAAATTTTTTCTCACAATATCTTTCCTTTAAATATGCCTGATGGACGATATAGCAACACGATTACCAATATTGAAAAAGATACTGCAAATTTATAATCAGTTGAGAGCAGCTGAATTAAACCATCAGGCTCCATACTTTCTGGTAAAACATACATGAAAAATTTCTTATATGCATAAGTCAACAGTATTTCTGAAAAAGCAATAACATAACCTCCTAAGAAAGCTCCAAAAGGATTACCAATTCCCCCAACTATAGCGGCAGCAAATATTGGAAGCATGTTATTAAAATAGGTAAATGGTTTAAAACTTTTATCTAAACCATATAAAACACCACCTATTGTTGCTAAAATTGCTGCAATCATCCAAGTTATTATAACAATTTTTTTTGGATCTATTCCAGAAAGTAATGCTAAATCCTCATTGTCAGAATAAGCTCTCATACTTTTTCCAGTTTTAGTTTTGTTCAAAAACCAGAATAAAGTTGAAACTAAGATTATTGTAACAACAATTGTAATGACCTGTGTAGATTTTATAGCAAGCCCTTCGTTCAAACCTGTCATTTCTTTAAATTCACTTGCTCTAATTAAAAATTTTTCACCATCAAAAAATCTTCTATCTGATGGACCAATTATAATTCTTACAACCGCTTGAGTAACAAACATCACCCCTATACTCACCATTGCTAATTGAACTGGAGGACTTTTATTTAGTCTGTAATATTTAAATACAAACTTATCAATTATTAGCATGTATAAACCCATAAACAGAATTGCAAAAGGTATTGCTAAAAGTGCAGTGGGCAAAAAACCAAGTGATAAACCAATCGACTGAAAATACCATGTAAAAAGTATGGCAACCATTGTACCAAACGACATCATGTCTCCAGTTGCAAAATTTGCAAAACGTAATATTCCATAAATTAAAGTTACAAATATAGCTCCAATAGCTAATTGAGATCCGTAGGCAAGAGCAGGAACAAAAATATAATTTAATAAAAGAATTAATGCGTTAAGAAAATCCATTTAACCACCTAAAAAAGAGCTTCTTACTTTTGGATTGTTTAACAATTCTTTACCTGTCCCTGAGAAACGATTTTCACCAGTTACTAATACATATCCTCTGTCAGAAATATTGAGAGCTTGCTTTGCATTCTGTTCAACCATTAAGATTGCAACATTTGTTTTTTTTACTTTTATAATATGATCAAAAAGTTCATCCATTACTATTGGAGAAACTCCAGCAGTTGGTTCATCTAACATCAACACAGATGGTTTGATCATCAAAGCTCTACCTAAAGCAACTTGTTGTCTTTGACCTCCTGATAATTCTCCCACAAATTGTTTTCTTTTTTCATTTAAAATTGGAAAAAGATCATAAATTTCATCAATTACTTTTAAATAGTCTTGATTAATTAAAAAAGCTCCCATCTCTAAATTTTCCTCAACTGTCATTCCGGCAAATACATTTTTCGTTTGAGGCACAAATGAAATTCCTTCTTTCACTCTATCTTGCGGAGAAAGTTTTGAAATGTCTTTACCATCTATAATTACAGAACCTGATTTTAAATTTAATAAACCTAGCATTGCTTTCATCGCAGTCGATTTTCCAGCACCATTAGGTCCAAGAATTGAAACTATTTCTCCTCTTTCAACATTAACAGTGCATGAGTTAATTATATCTGGACCCTTGCCATATCCACCGGTCATTTTATTTCCTTCAAAAAATGCCATACTTAATTATCTTTTAATTTTGAACCTCTACCTAAGTAACTTTCAATCACTCTTTCATCGTTTTTTGCATCTTCAACTGAACCTTCAAATAGAACAGACCCCTCTGCCATGACAATTACTGGATCACATAATCTTCCAATAAAATCCATATCATGTTCAATCATACAAAAGGTATAACCTTTTTCTTTATTTAATTTCTCAATAGCAGTGCCTAAATCTTTTAATAAAGTCCTGTTTACTCCTGCGCCAACCTCATCTAGTAATACTAATTTCGCATCAACCATCATGGTTCGCCCTAATTCTAATAGTTTTTTTTGTCCTCCAGATAAATTTCCAGCTAATTCATTCTTCAAATGACTTAAATTAAGAAAATCAACCACCTCCATTGCTTTTTCTTTTATATGACTTTCCTCATTCTCAACTAATCCAGGCTTAAACAAGGCATTCAATAATTTTTCTCCTGATTGATTTCCTGGAACCATCATTAAATTTTCCAAAACAGACAAATTAGTAAATTCATGCGCTATTTGAAATGTTCTAAGCAAACCTTTTGAAAATAGTTCATAGGATGGAACATCAGTAATATTTTCATTATTAAATAAAACACTGCCAGCTGATGATTTTAAATTACCAGCAATAAGATTAAAGAGAGTTGTTTTTCCTGAACCATTGGGTCCTATTATTCCCGTTATAGTTCCTTGTTTTACTTTTAAAGAGCAATTAGATACAGCTGCTAGTCCACCAAAATATTTTGATAAGTTTTTGATTTCTAAAATATTATTTTGCATTACCGAGTTAGATTACAATCTCTTATAAATCTTATTAAGTGATTTTTCTAGTAATCTGTAATAACCTGATTTTCTCAATTCATTAACACCTTGCCAGTTTAGTCCACCTGGTGTTTGTTCATTTACCAAATTTTTTAACGGTCTTGATGATTTTAAAAGTGCTAACTCAGCTAATGCGGAATATAATAAAGTTACATATTTTTGAGCATCAATTTTATTTGTTTTCTTTTTAATCAACCAATTTGATAGAATATTCAATAATTCATAAAACGAAGCCATAGTTCCTGAAATAGCCCAAAAATTCTTTGATAATTTTTCATTTTTAATTTCAATTGTTTCCCCTATTTTGTCAAAAAAACTTTTTACTTTTTTGTTTGGTGGAAATACTGCGATAGGCCCTTTGCCCAATCTGATTGGTGGCATTGGAATAGCCCTTATTATAACAGATTTTGTTTTAATCAATTTTTTTAATTTTGAATAATTTGTGGTTGACATAAAGCTCACCACAATTTGTTTCTTTTTAAAATTAAGCTTGGGTAATATTTTTTCTCCAACTTTTGGTAGAACTCCCAAAAAAACCCAATCAACCTGATCGATAACGTCTTGGTTATTTTTAGCAATAATAACCTTTTTAAAATATTTTTTTAAGTTTAGAGCTTTCTTTTTATTTCTTGGTGAAATAATTATTTTTTTATATTTAATTTTTGATTTGCTTATCCCAAATATTACATCTGAAACAATATTTCCTGTCCCTATAAAGCCTAAGTTCATTAATGCAATATATACTTTTCAATACAAAAAAAAAGACCAGCTTATTAAAGCTGGTCTTTTTTAAATTTTGTAATAAAACTTTAATTAAAAAGCTTTACCAATACTGATTCTTGCGTGAGTTCCGTTTTCGATCTGAGCTGTTACAGTAGTGTTTCCAGAAGATGATTTACTCTCAACTTTTTGGTATTCACTTGCTCCAACTTCACCTCTCATGAAAAATTCACCCATGTCTCTTTCAAAACCTAAACTTACATGTCCACCCAAGAAATCTTGATCTGGGTAAGTAGAGTTTGTTGAAGATGTAGACTTCCCTTGAATATTCATAATTTTTGTGCTCGTTACATCAGCATTATGAGAAGTTACCATTGCTTTAATGTAAGCACCTGAATCACCAAGACCCATAGTTACATATGCACCATAGTTTTCGGAAATTGATACATCAGCAGTCTGATTTGTACCATCAGCCCTTGCGTTTAATACTGATACTTCAGCAATATCGTATGGAGCTATGTCTAAACCAATTGCCATTGGACCAACAGGAGTATCAAAACCTTTTTCTATAAAGAAAGAGGCGATAACACCTTGTAGGTCTTCACTTCTAGTTTGTTCATTACCTCTTGACATCTCCTCAGCATTACCGGATGCATCTAGTCCCATAATAGTGACACCAAATTTGTTGTCAGCATTAGAAACTGTAGAAAAACCAGCAAAAAGCAGAGTTATTAAAATAGTTTTTATAGTTTTCATATTATCTTCCAATTAATTAATTAATTAGTGATTGATTAACATAAACTCTAATTTTTTGCCAGTTTAATGGCTTATTTTACTTGGTAATTATAATTATTTTTATTAATGTTGTATTAATACAACAATAAAAACCACAATTTTAGAGCCTTTTTGCATGAAATAAATTATTTAATTATAATTAGCTCTATCAAAAAAATATAACATCTTAATGTTTAATAACTTAAAAATTTTGGGACAATCAATTGTCTTTTCCTCATGCTCGCTTAGATTGTATCAATTATTTTATATTCGTTCTAATTTTGAATAAACAATTAATGAAAATTATCACACAATTAAAAATAAAACCAATAAGTCAAGAAAATATTTGTTAGATCAAAAATAATAAAATTTTAGTTAATTATTCGTCAGTTTTTTTTCACCGTAACTAACGAACAATAAAATATAAAATATGTGATCGTAATAAATGGTAGAAAGAACAAAATTAAAGGAAACTCAATTTTACAGAAACGCAAAAAAAAGATAGTCCTTAAAAACCGGGAGCTAAAGATGGCTAAGAAGGACTATCAAAACTAATATAGCATATTTGAAAAAAAATGCATTATCATTTTTTTTCAAATATAAGGGATTTATGAAAAAAAAAGGTCACAGGCCTGTTACCAGGGTCAAAAATCCAGAGCCAAATATTGAGGATCCAGATTGGGTCATTTGGGCTGCCTGGGCAGATCGCATCACTTTTGAGGAAATTGAAAAAAAAACTGGCTACAAAGAAACTGATGTTATCAAGATAATGAGAAGGTCCTTAAAACCCTCTTCATTTAGACTGTGGAGAAAAAGAGTAAATCAGAAAAGTATTAAGCATAGAAAAAAATTTGAATATTCTAGAAAATTAATCACTAGTAAATTAAAAAAAGGTGACTATCTCTAAAGTATGAAAAAAATTATAATCTATACAGGTCCTTCGTGCAATTATTGTGAAGCTGCAAAAAGATTGCTTACTCGAAATAATGCTCCTTTTAAAGAAATTGATATTGCAACTGTTGACGGGGCAATGGATGAGATGATTAAAAAAGCAAACGGCAAAAGAACTATCCCTCAAATATTTTTTGATGATCAACACATTGGTGGTTATGATGAAGTTAGAGCTTTAGAAAAAGAAAATAAACTTCAAGATTTATTAAAAAGTTCCTGAAAATTCAATATTAGCACCATAATCAGGAATTTTGCTAAACAAATTATAATTAGATTTTAATTTTAATTTAAAATTATCAAAATCTTTTAAATAACTTATTTCAGTCTTATTATTATTTGTTGGCTCATAAATTACATCAAAATTAGCATTTTTTTTATTCACTGTTCCAAGCTTAATAAGTAGACTATCTTTATGTCCGGCTTCATTAAGACTTTGAAATCTTTCGTAATTTATAGCGATAGTTGAGCCATTTGAATCCATATATTCAAAGCCTATATTTCCTTTTACATTATGTAATGAATGTGTCTTGATTGTTTTTTTTACTTTAACATTATCGATATGGCTTCTAACATGATGATCAATATCTGGTGTGAAATCATAAATATATTCAATAAAACCATTTCGACTTAAAGTTTTATCTTTTTTTAAATATAAAATATTATCAAATTTTAAACCTGCTGAGGCATTACCTGTTCTAAATGTAAGTCTATCATGGGTTTCGACATTATTAGTAACAACACCAAAATCAGTATAATCTGAAAATTGTGTGACACCCATTTCAAACTTACCGAATGGAATTAATTCGTGCTTGGTGTAAGCATTTTCATTTTCATAGCTAATTGATGTATAAATTTGTTTTCCATTTCTATCACCAGTTTCTTGTTCTTTAGTTAACTGGTCTATTTTTAAATAACTAACACCTAATAATAAATTTAGATTGGATCGACTTTTGATGGGTACGCTGCTGTATATATTTAGAGACAATGAATGAGTCTCTAATTCATTTTCTAATTCATCTTGTATATCAACATCATCTCTCCCATATCGTAATGCATAACCAAAAATCTTATTATCTACTAATTTGTCTAAACCATACATTAAACCCCCAGTATTAACTTCTTTAGGTTTAGAAGACGCTGTATCACCCACTCTTCCGAATGAAACATCTACGTGAGACCAATGAGACCAATTTTTTTTATTTTTATTACTATTTTCTTTTTTTAATGATGCTTGTGCAAATTGAATATTTTTTTTTAATGAATTTTCAAAGTTTGTTTTTAATGCTGCTAAAATTGGATTATGAATATTCAATTTAACTTCATGATTAGTAAAATTAGCTCTTTCATCATTTCTTCGTAACCATTCAAATCTTTTGAAAATTGTTGAAGAGTTTTGATGAATTACATTTTTAGCAATTTCTACTTGAGCCCCTATTGCTGTAACAGCATCGGTTTCACAAATTACAATTCCATAAGGACAAGTTAAATCATATTCATAAATTATATCATCCCCGTCATCATTAGCGTCTTCAGTTGCAATGTAAGCCTTCATACCATTATTCCCAAAAGTCCATGAGTATGCAGAAATTTTTTGGCCATTAGCAGTAATTGGCCATTTACCAGCAAAAGTTGCAGAACTTAATTCAAATGGATCAGATAATTTATAAACATACATATAAGTAGTATTGTTAGTATTATTATTATTAGCTTCACTAATGTATAATCTTGTACCATCATCATCAAAAGATGGTTCCATAGTAAAATATGCTACTCCTGCAGGCTCTGTATCAAGAGTATGTACTTTAGTTCCTGAAGTAGGATCAAATGGAGTGGAAAGATTAATTTGTGCTATATCAGTTTGACCTGCAGGGAAGCCATTAACAAAATACATTTTTGTTCCATCATTATTAAATTCGACACCTTTAATATTATTTACAGAATACTTAGTTTTATAATTAAGTCCGTCATCAGCTACGAGTGTTGAAGATGAAATTGAAGCTACATCATATGGTGTTGTTAAATTATGGATTTGTAATGAACCAAATTCACTAAAAAAAAAGACTTTTGTTCCATCATTATTAAATTCTATATCTTTATTATCTAAATTACCTCCCAAATCATCACCATGACCATCTATACTTACTATTGTTCTATTTGCGACATCCAAAGTACTAATATCAAATGGTGTTGTTAAATCATAAATATAAACTTTTTTAGAACCTGCGTTTTCAAGGTGATCCAATAAAAACATTTTTTTTCCATCAGGAGTAATTTGCATTGAAACTGTTGATGGTACATTATCTACACCATCTTGATTTGGATCTTTAAATTGTTTAAAAACAGGCTCAACTATTCCTGCATGAACAGTTTGGATTACAAAACATAAACAAAAAGAAACTAAAAATAACCTCTTTATCATGTTGGATTACTTTTTCTTAATTAATTCAGTATTATTTATATTTATAGCCATACAAGTAATATCATCTCTTAACTTTTCAGCACCCCAATTTAACTCTTTTTCAATAGACTCGACAATAGTTTTTGGTGTGACTTCTGACATGCCATCTATAATTTTTTGAACTCCTTCGGCCCCTAATTCCTCACCATTTTTTAAGTATCCCTCTGTTACACCATCAGTGTAAACCACAAATGTTTTGTCTTTTAAGTTCATAGTATTCGATTTAACCATCGACTCTGTAAAATATTTAACAATTCCAATAGGTGGCATTTCCGATTTAATGTATTCATAATTTTTATCTTGATCAAAAGTTAAAATACTTTCGTGCCCTGCATTAATAAAAACAAGTTCTCCAGTTTTAATATTTAATTTTCCAAAAACCGCGGTTACAAACATTCCTTTAAACTTTGCCTCAACGAGTTCATTATTCACTCCAAACACTACTTTTTCTAATGGGAACTTTAAATTTGTTAAAGTTCTAAATATAGACGATGCTTTTGCCATATACATACCTGCCTTAACCCCTTTTCCTGATACATCGGCTAAGGTAAAAAAGTATTCTTCTGGTGTTGCTCTTACGACATCAAAATAATCTCCAGATACATCCCGCGCTGGTACATTTTTGGCGAAGATAAAGTTTTCAAATTTTGATATATCTGGAAACAAGCTTTTTTGAACACCCGCTGCGAGCTCACGCTCTTTTAAAAGCTTTGCCTCTTTTTGTAAATTATCTAAAGCTATTTTGTTTTCCTCAATAAATCTAAAATATAAACCGGCTAAAAAAGTAACTGTTACAATAAAAATTGGGTAACTCATATCGACCAATTCAGATCTAAATTTATAAATATAAAAACCAATGACTATTATGGCTAGAATATTCCCAAAAAAAATAGTTAAGCTTAATTTAGGTTTTATCTTTTGAGATAAAATAAATGTAATCAGAGCAACAATAATAGAAAATAACAACTCAAATATATATGTGTTAGGATTTCTTATTAAGTATGATTGATCTAAAATATTCTCAATAACGTTAGCATGAACTTCTACTCCTGGAATAGTTATTCCAAGAGGAGTTTTGACTAAATCAAAAAGTCCTTGCGCAGAGGCACCAATTAAAACATATTTATCTGTAAAAAAATCTGATTGAAATTTTCCATCATATACATCACTAGCGGATATATACTGATTTTTATCTGATTTTTTGTACTTGATCCAAATAATACCATTGGGATCTGAATCAATTTTATATGGTCGGGCACTAATTCTTTGAATTCCAACTTCGTTTAACTCAACATAGATATTTTTCTGTTTTGAACCAACCCGAACCATTTCTAGTCCCATTGTTGGATATATTTTTTTATTAAATTGTACTACTAGTGGTAATGATCGGATAATACCGTCTGATTGATCTAAGAAAGAAATTGAACCTAAGCCTTTTACATCTTTTTCTAGTACTTCAAGGGAACCAATTGAATATGGATATTGATAAGTAAATTTCTTTGGGTCACCACCCTTGGATAAAAATCTCGCCTTGGCTTTTCGATCATAATTGGAATGTGAGGGAACATTACTCCCTAAAACCGCAATTATGGATTTAGATTGTTTAAGTTTCTCAGAAAAAATTTCATCTGGACTTTTTAACTTCTGAAGCTCTGCTATGTCAGACGGAATTAGACCATATGACTTTATAATTTCATCAGGAGACTGTTTATCTTTTTCAGTAAAAAAAATATCGAAACCTATCGCTTTTGGATTTGACTCATTTATTTTATCTAAAATATCTGCAAAAACTTTTCTATTCCAAGGAAACTGACCAAATTTTCCCAAACTATTTTCATCAATATCTATTATAACAACATCAGAGTCTTTTTTTTCAGCAAATACTTTTTGATATAAATCAAAACTTAAGTATGAAATTGATTTAACAAACGCAGGATTAATTATTTTTATTGATATCAGAAAAACTAATAAGATTAAAAAGGTTAAATAATTAGTATATTTTTGAAATAAAGCTTTCACAAAAGGAATTTAACTCTAATTATAGTAATGTAAATGGTATTGAGTAATTACTGAAGGTTACTTCTTTTTTCTTCTTTTCTTTTTCTTAGCTTTTTTCTTAGCTGTTCTTTTTTTCTTTTGAATTTTTTTCTTTTTCTTAGGTTTTTTCTTAACTACTTTTTTCTTTTTCTTGGGTTTTTTCTTAACAACTTTTTTCTTTTTAGCCTTTTTCTTCACTACTTTTTTCTTTTTAGTAGCTTTCTTCTTAACAGCTTTTTTCTTCTTGGAAGCTTTTTTCTTCACAGCCTTTTTCTTTTTAGAACCTTTTTTCTTAACTGCTTTTTTCTTTTTAGACCCTTTTTTCTTTACGCCTTTTTTCTTTTTACCTTTTTTCTTTTCTGCTTTAGCTTTTTTCTTTTTTTCTGCTCTTTCAGTTTTGATAGCTACTTTTTTCTTTTTATCTTTCTTAATATTTTCTTTTATGATTGATTTAATTTCATCTTTTTCAAATCCTAGAGCTTTTAGTTCTTTTTTAAGTTCCTTTTTAATCTTTTTTCTTTCAGCTTTTGGGTCATCAGAGGTATATTTTGCAACTCGTAATGCCTTCATTTTCTTATTGAATTTCTTTAACTGATTTTTAGTGATCTTTTTTGCCTGACCAGGAGCTTTACCTTTTGACATTGATGTAATGCTGTAAGGGTTGTCCAATAGAGTAGATCCAAAATTGTTTCCAACAAGCACTGATCCAGGTCTCATACCTAAAGTATTATTTTTTCCTGGTCCGATTAATAGAGTGTCAGTTCTTCCACTTGAAACTATTGTTTGGAACTCAGTTCCTCTAGAACCTAAAGTACCCTCTGGAACTTCTACAGTTAAGCTGTCTGGATTTTTTTTGCTAATTAGTCCTGATATTACTTTTAAACTTCCTTGTTTTACACTTGCAACTATTTTTCCATCATTAGTAGCTGGATCATAAATAAATGTATCCATTACAACTTCTGAGTCTTCACCAATGGTAAATGTTGATTGATCTAATAATAAAATTTGAGTACCAGAGCCTGTACCAGCTAAAATTGTTTCGTTTAAATAAATTTTGTCACCAGTTTTTAATTCTCTAGTTTCAGTTTTAACTGTACCTGAAATTGCCCCAACAATCCCAACTAACTGTTTTTCTATAGACAACTCTTCGTTTGCCTTAGCACTTAAGCTACCTAAAAACAGTAATGTTAAAACTATTGTTATAATTTTCTTCATTTGGTTGAAAAATAACAGAATTCTTAAAAAAATAAAATGTTTTGTATTCAAAATGGGTCTTTTAAATGGCTTTAAATAACAATTTTGAGTGATCTAATAAAAGTATAGCAAAATCTACTTATTAATATTTAAAGATTTAGTAAAACTAACTGCAAAAGAATCTGCAATATAGTCGTAGTTTAATATATTCGCCTCGGATATTAATTTTTCATAAGACAAGTTCAAAAAAAAAGTTCTATTTGGATCTAATGCAGGGAAAAAGTCTCCTAAAGCTTTTGTAATCATGATGTCAGAAGTCATAGAATGATCTGATCTGATTGCACTTGAAGTTACAGACGAATCTTCTTTTTTATAATCATTAAAACTATGAGAATTACCGACAGATATATATGCCCAAGGAAATGCAAAATTTAATACAAGACCAACATCGTAAGTCTCTGCATCATTTCCTGCATCAACGACAGAATCATTATCTGTATAACCCAAACTTAAAGAAGAAGAAATTATTTGAGTAATAATTAAATCATAACCTAGAGAATAACTGTGTGAAATTGAATTAGTTTCATGTGCAGTGTTGTCCTCAGAATTGTGATTAGCTTTTGAATCTGAATATGAATATCCATAACTAAAAGAATTTCTTTCCCCAACTGAAAAAAATCCTCCAATACCATACATAAAAGAAAAGCTATCAGCATCATGTTGAGCATCAGATTTATTAGCTATTAAGTAAGGACTTAAACTTTGATTTCCTAAAGTAGTATCTAAACCTATAGTAAATCCATAGCTCTGGAAATCATCATCGGCCTCTTTATATTGATTAGATGTTGTGTGAGCAAAATTTAATAATAAAGATGACTCTTCACCAACAGGTCTTGTTGCGGTTACTCCTAAAGATCCACTTTCTGTTCTATCAAATCTTGCTGAATTAAATTCTGCTTTTGCATCAGACTCCATTTTAAATCTAGACTTTGAAACACTATTAATGTTATCAGTAAAATTTAAACCAAAACCAATATCTGCTGAGATGTTCCATAAGCTAGGTTCTCTATCCAACATTTCTTCTTCAATTTCTTTTAAAGTTTCTAAATCTTCTGCATTCAGATCTTTTCTTAGTTTCATTTCCTCGATAATTGTGTTGGCCTTCTCTGGTGAGTCTACTTGGACTAAAACAGATAATAGATATAACTTGATCTCAATATTTTCTGGATAGATCATGGTTAATCTTTCAAGTGTAGAAATCGTTTGTTTGTAATTTCCCATTTTACCTTGTTGCTGTGCATATTTTAAATTTAAATCCAAATCGTTTGGTTTTTGTAAAATTTGCATATAGGTGATATTTTTCTCAGAAGAAAACACAGATGTAGTGATCAACAAAAAAGTTGATATTAAAACTACCTTAAATCTATTTAATTTTAAAAACATAAACACGTTAAGATATTTGGTATATTATTTTTTTTCAACTATTAAGATAATAAAGCAATTTAGCAAGAACTGTCGTCAATAGTGCTGGTATCATCAACTGTGAGTTTACAAGAACCACCTTTATATACTGCACTAGCTACAAAACCTGAAGCTCCTCCATCTGGTTCTTCAACACAGAAATAAAATTCAATCTTACTGTCAATATAATTTGCCTTTGAAAAAAGGTTCGTTCCTACTTCTTGATTAACAGCTTGACCTGCATCTTTCGTATAACTGTCTTGGCATCCTTCGTCACTTGTCCAGTAAAAGCCAGAATTAGAAAAGTGTTCTGACTGAGCCAAAGATATTTGCATTAAGGTATTTTTGGCAGCTGTAATTCTTGCGCCCTTAGTATAGCCACTATAAGCAATAGTGCCGACTGCACCTAAAATTCCTATAATGGCTACAACAACTAATAGTTCTATAAGTGTAAAACCTTTAAAAGTTTTAACTTTCACCTAGTCTTTATCTATCTTATTTTCCAAGGGATCGTCACCACCATAATTAGTAGTTACAGTTATATCTCCTCCAGTAGCATCATCTCCGGCATCATCAGTACCAACTAACACTGTAAAGCCTTTACCTCCGCTTTCAGCTACAGCATCTTCTCCAGAAGATGAAAATGGGTTTTTATCTTGGAATGGCGTGTCATCACCTACAAGGTGGGTAACTATGTCTCCCGGTTGTGTGTCACAAGTTACGGTTGGACTATCACCAGATTGATCTACACCAAATAAACTATCTACAGAACCTAAGCCACATTTAGCAAGTTCAGATGAAATATATTTCACTACATTGGCGTGAATAGCCTTTGATGAATTTTTTCTAGCAGCCTCAGTGTAACCGTTATAAGCCACAACCCCAACAGCAGCTAAAGTTCCAATAATTGCTACAACAACTAGCAATTCGATAAGCGTAAAACCTTTGTTATTTTTCATTTTTTATTCCTCTTTTTAATTATTAACCGATAATTAATAATAATTTATTTGATATGTAAATACTTTATAAGCATCAAATAATCTAACAAAAACAAAAGATTTCACCCAGTTTGAGCAAAAATTATACATTTTGTGTTTAATTTATGTTATCAGTAAAAAAATTTAAAGTTTATGACATATAAAGTAACAGAAGAAGGAAACGTCAGCACTGTATTTTTAAATGGTGAGATTGATATGGACGTAACCGAAAAAGCTAAAGAGGTAATTTTACCCTTAGTGGAGTCTGGTAAAGAAGTCCACCTTAATTTAAAAGATGTTTCTTACATGGACTCTTCAGGAATTTCTGTTCTAATTGAAAGCCATCAAAAAGCTCTGGAAAAAGACACTAAAGTTATAGTCAAAGAAGTTAGTAAATCTGTTTTAAAAGTAATTATGATGGCAAAACTTGAGCAGATACTTAATCTTGAATAATGAATATAGAAGAGTCTAAAGATTTTCTAGTTAGCACTGCAAGTCTAAAAGAAGTGAGAGTCTTTTCTAGAGAAGTATTTGAAAAATTAAAACTCGAACAAGATTTAAAAGACGAATTAGTTTTAGCGATTGCAGAAGCAGCACAAAATATAGTTAAGCATGGTTATAAAGGTGTAGATAGCACAACTGATAGAATGCAAATTAAAATTTCAATGAAAGACTCAGAATTAGAAATAGGTTTTTTTGATAAAGGTAAAGCTGTTGTTCCTGGAAATGTACAACATAGAAAACTAGATGATATTAAACCTGGGGGCTTAGGAACTTTTTTTATTAAGCAAATTATGGATGCCGCTGTATTTAAAAAAGATGAAAAGGGTTGGGTTAACCACTTAGTATTAACAAAAAAAATTAATTAATTTATTAATGCACCAACATTGAATATTGGTGAGTACATTGCGATCATTAAACCTCCGATCATTAAACCCATAAATACAATCATTATAGGTTCAATTAAACTAGACATGTTATCTACTGCCCCATCGAATTCTTCTTCATAATACATAGCAACAGAATTAAACATTTCGTCAAGTTGACCGGTTTGTTCACCAACTGAAATTAATTGACTAAAGGTAGGTGGAAATAAAGGCTCTTTTAAAAAGAGTTTAGTTAAAGTTTCTCCAGAAAAAACTCCTTTCTTAATATTATCTATTGCCTCTGTCACAACTACATTGTTGCTCACCGATTTTGCAATATCTAAACTTTCTAATAAGTTTACACCTGCCGCACTTAAATTTCCTAGTATTAAAGAAATTCTTGCAATTAATGATTTTAAAATAAGATCACCAAATACTGGCAGTCGTAAAACTTGTCTATGCCATTTGTATTGTATTGCTGCATTTTTAGTCGTTAAGTATTTAAAGGCTACTACGAAAGAAATAATAGATATAAGCATTACTAGTCCACCTGTTCCCCTTAAAAAATCACTCATACCCAGAATGATTGCTGTAGGCTTAGGCAAAGCAATGCCCATTCCATCATACATTTTTGCAAATACAGGTACTACTTTAATCAACATAAATGCGCTAACTACCATAGCAACTGTAAACATTATGCTTGGATACATTAAAGCACTTTTAATTTTCTTCTTTATTTTTTCTTTTTTTTCTAATGCATCAACAATTTTTAAAAGAAAGACATCTAGTTTACCGCTGGCCTCACCAGCTTTAATCAAATTCACATAGACATTATCGAATAAGTCAGGGTATTTTTCGAATGATTTTGATAATGAAATACCACCCTCTAAGCTTCTTCTTATATCCTCTATAACATCTCTCATCGCTGGGTTTTCTACTTGATCTCTTAACATTTCAAGTACATTCAAAATTGGAAGTCCAGCCTTTACCATGGTTGCAAATTGCTTTGAAAAAACAACCAAATCCTCAGGTTTTACTTTTTTTTTAAATAAGCTAAAGCCTTTGCCTTTAGGCTTGTCTTTTTTAGCGTCTTTTTTTTTCTTACCTTTTGTTAAGTTGGTTATAATTATCTTTTGTTCTTTAAGTTTGTGAGAAGCCTCGTCTTGATTTAAAGCTTCAATTTCGCCCTCTATGTACTTACCGGCTGAAATTCCTTTATATGCGTATAATTCCATTTGCTAATTATGAGCTTGAAAGCACTCTTTCAAACTCTCTAAAATTTAAATCTCCAGCTGCAATCATTTTTCTTCCCATATCTGCCATGGTTTGAAAACCTTCTTTAGCAGCAATTTCTTTTAACTCTGGAGTAGTTGCTTTCTTTAAAATAGCCTCTTTGAGTGGTTTTGTGACATTTAAAATCTCATAGATACCCATTCTTCCCTTAAAACCTGTGTCCTTGCATTTAGGACATCCTTTTCCCTTTTGAGCTTTTACTCTTGATGCCAGTTCAGGTGAGAAACCAAGATCTGTTAAAACTTTTGGAGTAACATCCTCATCAGGTATTCTACAATCTTTGCATGATCGCCTTGCTAACCTTTGCGCTAACACTAAAGAACATGCTGCACTTATTAAATAGTCTGGTGTACCCATATTTTGTAATCTTGTAATAGTGCTAGGTGCATCATTAGTGTGAAGTGTGCTAAAAACTAGGTGACCCGTTAGAGCAGCCTTTAAACCAATATCAACTGTCTCTTTATCTCTCATCTCACCAACCAGAATAATCTCAGGATCTTGACGTAAAAATGATCTTAGGGCAGCTGCAAAATTTAATCCAATATCATCTTTAATTTGAACTTGTCCAACACCATCAAGCTCGTATTCAACTGGATCCTCTGCAGTTAAAATATTTAAATGAGGTTTACTTACCTCTTTTAAAATACTGTATAACGTTGTAGTTTTTCCTGATCCTGTTGGACCCGTTACTAGAACTAAACCTTGTGTACTATGAATTGCTTTTCTAAGATTTTTTAAGTCCGTATCATCAAAATTTAATTGTTCTAAAGTTATATCTCCTGCATCTTTATTTAAGATACGCATTACAATTCTTTCATTATTAGCGGTAGGCAAAATTGATAAACGTAAATCTACAACTTTATCTTCAATTTTAAAATTGATTGCTCCATCTTGTGGTAATCTTCTTTCTGCAATATCTAATTTACCCATAATTTTAAATCGAGTAACAACTGCACTATAGTTATCATGTAAAAATTTTTCATACTGATCTTGTTCTTGTAACATACCGTCTAATCTATATCTTACCCTTGATGAAAATCTGTAGGGCTCAATATGGATATCACTGATACCTAATTTAATTGCCTCTGCAACAACAGCTGTACTAAATTTTATAACTTCTGACTCATTTTCTATTGGTTCAATTTCTTCTTCTGGTTTTTTATCTAAAACCTCTCCAGCTTCACCAAGATCAGAGTCAAAAGTTTTAGTTTTTTCTCTATTGTCTTTTCGTATAGTTTCGGTTGTTACGTCACCGCTCTCACTTAAAAGCTTATCTATAAACTTTGATATTTCCGAAACTTTTGCTGCATGTAATTCAATATTCTTTTTAGTGATAGCTTTTAAATTTCTCATCAAACCAAGTTTTGAACTGTCTGATATTGCAATGTGCAGAGTATTGCCCTCAACTTTAAATGGCGCTACAAAATTTACATTGATGTAGTTTGAAGGAAGCACAGATTTAATTTCATCTGTGATTGCATGCTTTGACAAATCGACAATGTCTAAACTTTGCTCTTTAACTAATACATCTACTATTTGCTTTTCATCAGTAAGTTTTAATTCAAAGACAGCATCAATTTGTGACTTGTTACCTTCGGTGCTAATTTTTTTAATATTAACTAAGTCTTTGCCTGAAATAATGTCGTTATCTATAAGTACATTTATAAGATTTATTTCGCTTTCTCGGCTTATCTTCAACATATTATAAAACTCTTGGTGCTATAAATACTAATAACTCATCTAAGTTATCAGTTTTTGATTTTCCTTTAAACAGATTTCCTATGACTGGGGTATCACCAACGCCAGGTAATTGTTGTTTGCTATTGGATGTTGAGTTTTTTTTAATACCACCGATTACAACAATATCACCATCAGCTACCAATAATTTAGTGCTTATTTCCATTTTGTTAATAGCTGGATCGCCTGCATTTGATCTGTTTGGAGTATCGTTGTTAACTTGTATTGTTAAAAGCACATTTCCGTCTCCAATTATACTTGGTGTAACTGTCATTTTTAAAGCTGCCTCTTTAAATTGTGTATCAGATCCTCCATCACCGCTAGATGCATAAGGTATTTCCTCACCTTGAGTAATAGTGGCAACTTGATTATCTAATGTGAATACTTTTGGATTTGAGATTGTTTTACCTAAACCTTGTGACTCTAGCGCAGTGATTTCAGCTTTGAGAACTGCTGAACCCGTTTTTCTTAAAATACCAATACCACTCGTAGCCCCTGCAGCAGAAAAATCTGTGATACTATCAGTGGCTGCACCAATAACTGCTGTACCTGCATTAGCTGGTCCATCCCCGGTACTTGCATTTTGTACACCTCCAACAATTTTTCCTTGTCTATTATAGTATCCACCAAGTCTTGTACCTAATGCTCTTTCAAAATCAGAATTAGCTTCAACAATAAATGCTTCTATTAATACTTGTTTAGTTCTAACATCAATTTCTTTAATAATTTTATCAACAATATCTAAATCAGTTTCTTTTCCTCTTACAATAATAGATCTAGTTGTTTTTTCTTCTGTAATTTTAATTGGTGAAAAATTATCATCAATTGATGCGAAAAGTTCTGTTAAGGTAGATTTCGCCTCAGATGGAGTTATATAATACAGTCTAAATATTTCTGAAATCATTGGTTCAACCGAGTCTTCTAGTTCTACTTTTTTCTTAACTGCTGAAGCTCGAGCTGATTTAGTGCTTTCCTGTGCTGTCAAGTTAGCTGGGGAATGAACTCTAATTAAATTACTTGAAACATCAAAGTCTGCAGCAAAATTTTTTAAATCTAATATTGCATTAAAAGCTTTATCCCATGGTACATCAACTAATTGTGCATTTATTGTCCCTGCAACTTCCTCACCGACTAAAATATTAATATCACCTGACTGAGCCATAAGATTCATGGCCTCTTTATAATCTAAGTTTTGAAACTTAAATGATACGTTTTGTTTTAGAGATTTATAGCTTTCAGGAATTAAGAGATAGTTTCTTTTTTTTTGTGAAGATATTTGCTTTCTTTTTCCAAGTTTAATTATATCACCTTCAATAGGTTGGGGTCCCATTTCTACTGTTTTATCAACAGTTTCTTTTCCTGTTACTCTTATATCTTCTTTTATTAGTGGTGTGTTGTGTTTAAATCCACCCTTTTTAAATTTACCATCTGCAGTACATCCAGCTAAAAAAATTGATAATAAAATTGCGGGGGTAATAAATTTAAAATATTTAAAATTCATTTGTTTCTCTAATTTGGTTTTTGAAATTTAGGGATATAAAATTTTTCTCTCCTTTTTGAAATATTGCCTCTTTAATATTTACTTCAACCAATTTTAATCCTTTTGATAATTCTTCTTGCACTTCAAGAGTTATAAAATCTCCTGATTCATCAACAAAAGTTGCAAACGATTTTAAAGAGCCATTAAAAACCCCTACTAATTTATATTTACTTAAATTCTTTAATTCTTCCTGTTGAGTAACATCCGATACAATTGAGCTTGCAGTCCCATCGTCTCCTGCAAATGGGTCATTTAAAGGCAATGGCTCTTCATGACTGTCAGCCAAGCCAATTTTTGAAAAAGACATTAATAATAAAGTCAAAAGAGCAATTCTAAAAAAACTCATCTGGTAACCCCACTATTGTTAATACTCCTGTTACAACTATCGCGTTAGTTGTATCCCCTTTTAACACTTTTATAGATTCCTTGTCAAAGTTTAACATCTTTTGAGAAAGAGAGACTTGTCTCTTAAACTTGATATATCCAAGGAAATTCCCCTTAATTTCATAACTAACGGGTATTCTGTAATAAGCGATACTTTTTATCTGGGTCTGTTTATTTTTTGATTTCTTTTTTTTCTTTTTCTTTTTCTTTTTTGATAATGAGGTCTTAGTGACAGCTAACGGGTTACCTTTATTAATTTTAGAAATAATTAATCCGTTTATTGACGCATATTCACTTAACGTTTGGTAAAGACCCTCAACTTCTGCTTTCGAATGGAAAAGAGTTGAATAATTTTCGTATTCTGGTTTTACTTTTTTAATCTTCTTTTTAATTGATACAATCTCTTTATTAAATTTTGTAATCTCTTTTTTTTTTACATTCATATCCTCTAATTGAATTTTCTTTTTTTCAACTATTGGATTTAAAATAGCATAATAGATAATTAAGAAAAAAATAACTGAACCAATACCGATACCAATTTTAATTAATACTTTTTTATCAATGGCTTTAATTTTCAATACAAGATCATCAATTTTAATATTTTTTAAATCAATATTTTTTAAATCCATAAAATTTATCCTTTCACCTGCACTAAAATTTTAAATCCTTTTTTGGTATTAGATCCCGCTTTTGATTTTGGTAAATTCATAGAACCTAAAGATGCTTGTTGAACTAACTTTTGAGTATTCAAATTATTAATTAATTTTAATATATCCTGATCGGTTGCAGCAGAGCCTAGAAGAACAATAGATTTTTTTCCATCATATTGTATAGAATTGAATTTTACTCTTTTTGGTACACTCATAGCTATCTGTGCTAAGTATCTATAACTTAAACTTTTGTTAGAATTAAGAGTTTTGCTTAGTTTCAATGTTTTAGTCATTAACCCTAACTCTTTACTAAATTTCTTTTTTTGTTTTTCTTTTAATTTATGTTCTTGAACAATTTTATCGTAATCTTTTAATTTAGAATTGTAGGAATAAATCTGCCAAAATGATAATCCAAACAATAAAGTATAAATTACAAGAACAGCTCCTGCTACTCCCTTGAAAGCAAATTTAGAAAAAGCTTTCATTTTTTTCTGTTTTATCATGCCCGCTCTGTCAGGAAGAAGATTTATATTTTTTACTGCGGTTACAAATTTATAATAACCAAAAACATCTAATTTTCTAAAAGCAAGACCTATTACTGTAGATAAGTAAGATCTATTTTGTAGGTTTGTTGCCTCGACGTTTTGTTGTGGAATTTTTAATCCATCAATTGGATCAAATAAGTTGAAGCCAACATTGGCCATACTTTTTCTAAAAGTAGATAAATAATCTTCTACATTAACTAAATCAGAAACTACTTTTATATTTCTTATTCTTTTTTCATATTTTGTCTCAAAATCTTGTACTGCTTGTTTGACTTGAGTGATAAATCTTCTTACTAAAGCCTCTTTCTCTTCTTGATCTTGTGAATTTTGTAAAATTTCTCTATCTTGGTTTCTTATAAAAATGTCAGTAATTATTGGGTTATTTTCATATAATATCATTAAATAATTTTCATCTAATCCAAATTCTAGAACTGCAGTTAAATTTGCATCCTCAGCATTTTTTGAAATTTGATTTATTTGGTCAACAGCAGACTTAAGTGCAAAACATTTTACATCAATTATAACTGGATTTAAATTACTTCTCTTTATAATAGAAGTGTAATTATTTATATCTGCCAATTTTGAGGCTACAAATAAAATATCCATAGTATTTTCTTTATCGTTTTTATTAATCACTTGATGGAATATTGAATAATCATCTAAGTTATCAGTTAGTTGAACCAAGTTTTCCCATAATGAATTTGTATCTATTGCTTTTTGTAATTCTTCATCTTTCATTAATGGAGCAGTTACAACTCTTATAATTGCACTGGTAACTGGTATTGCAATTGCAGCATTTGGTGTTGTGATTTTAGATTTTTGAATCGCAAGGGATAATTCTTCACCCATCTTATCAGCATTATCTAATACTGATGCATCTTCAGGTAAAT
>CABYNK010000003.1 GCA_902520355.1 uncultured Pelagibacteraceae bacterium | reverse complement strand
ACTACCTCTTCTTTTGTCGATGGTACCATCATCAATAATTGTGACTCCCTCACTTGCAACTTTTTGGCCCATAAGATTATGAAATGCTGATGTTTTCTTTCTATTAAAATCTCCCTCCAAGCCATGACCAACAGCTTCATGAATTAATATTGCTGGCCACCCAGGTCCGAGTACAACCTTCATCTCACCTGCTGGCGCAGGTTTACTCTCTAAATTCACTGATGCTATCCTTAAAGCTTCATCACAAACACTTTTCCAATTTTCATCTTTTAAATATGAGTCATAAGATTGTCTTCCACCAACACCGTATACACCTGTTTCTTTTCTGCCATCTTTCTCAACCATAACTGACACATTAAATCTTATTAAAGGACGGACATCTGACAAAGTCTCTCCACCAGATCTAATTATTTCTACTGACTTTTGCTCTCCCAAAAAATTAGCTGTAACTTGTTTAACCTTATCACCTTTAGATCGTAAATAATCATTTACATCGTTCAATATTTTAATTTTTTCATTAAGAGATTTTTGCTCAATAGGATTAATATTGTCATAATACTTTTTATTTGATTTAGGAATTTCATGATTGTAAGTACCTTTGACAGATTTTAATGTTGACTTTAAATTTTCTGAAGATTGTTTTAAAGAGTTCTTAGAAATTTCATTAGAATGGGAATAAGCAACCACTTCGTCAGATATAGCTCTAAAACCAAATCCTAAATCTGAATTATAACTGGAATTTTTAATTTTGTTATCGTCTAATAATATCGACTCAGATTTTGAATTTTCCAAATATAATTCGCCATCATCACATTTTTGCAAAGTTTCTGAAATAATACTTTCAGCCTCTTTTCTAGATAAGTCAGATTTTTCAAAGAAATTACTCATAAGAGATATTAAATAGATTGTTTCATAAAATTTTCAACTAGAGTATTTTACGCATGTACATATCTGAGACAAATTAGTAATAAATTCTCTTATTATGAAAGTTTATTTTAATAATTCTTGTAAAATTTGTAAGGCTGAAATTGATCTTTATAAAAAAGAAAAAATAGATGAAATTGATTGGGTTGATATTACAGATAATGAGTTGGCTGAAAAAGAAACTTCTAAAGACAGTAAACAACTTTTAAGAAGACTTCACATCAAAGATGGTGAGAAAGTTTTAGGAGGTGCAGAGGCATTTTTATTATTATGGAAAAAAATGCCAAAATATAAATTTCTTTATAATTTTTTTAAGCTACCGATAATTTTTAACATATTTTCTATTGTATATGAGATAGTGGCTTATTTTCTTTATCTTAAAAACAAAAAACAATTAAGAAAAACTAACTAAAAAAAAATAATAAAAATTTACTCAGTAAAGACATTGAAGATATAAACATTACTAAAACTATAGAATACATTAATAAAACAATCTTATTTTTTTTTCTTCTAAGTCTTACAAAATCTTTATCATCTAAATCTGAAATATCTCTTTCACCGGCTACTGGATAATCATAAGTAAATCTCCAAGTGCTATCACCAAGTCTTGGATCTAAATTATTAAAATAAGTAATCCAGGCAATAATATATCTAAAAACTAAATATAAAATTATTAAAAAAAATGAACCTAAAATCATAAAAGATAATACCTAATTAAATCAAAAAATTTAATTAGCATTTTTAGCTCTTTTTCTGGCAATGAGTTGTGTTAAAGAGTCTACCATGGTGTCTGAGGCCTTAAAGATATCTACATTTCTAAACTCATGAGAAAGATTTTTTTCTGGATTTGTTTTATCCTCAATAACAATTCCTTCGTCTGGAGAATTATTTTTGATATAAATTAATAATAGCCACTCATCGTCAGATGACTCATCCCATTTAATAAAAACTTCTCCAGTTTCAAATCTTCTATCTATACATCGAAAAATAGACATGTCTCGTGTAATATGTCTTTTATTTAGTTGAAATACTAAACTACTTGCGCTTCTATAAAAACTTTCAAGTGCAAATTCAATTTTTTGTCTTGCTAAAGTATATTCCTTTTCTTTTTCTAATAGAGTTTCTCTATCTTCATCACCTTGAAGTTTTACACCTAGCGCCTCAACTCTTTCTTTAATTTTTTGATCCCTGAGTAATCTGTATTTCTCTTTTAGCTTATCAATTCTTTCTTGTAATCCTGAATAGTCTTCTCTTTTTTCTTTTAATGAAATTTTCTCAAGTTTTTCTAATTCTTTTACTTCTCTTATTCTGAATTTTTCTATTTGTTTATCTAATCTTAATTGTTTTAAAAATTGTTTTTGCTTTTCTGCTTGTTCGATTCTTAAAAGCGCTTGTTCTTTTCTTAAAAATAATTTTATGTCTTTAGTTCTCTGTTTTTCTAATCTTTCCTCTTCTTTTAGCGTTTGTTCCTTCAGCTTTAATTTTAAATTTTCTTCTTCTTCTCTCTTTTTTGCTGCCTCAATTTTTTCTTTTCTCTCTCTTTCAATTTTTTCTATTTTTATTCTTCTTTTTTCATCGGTTTTTAATATCTTGTAGTTAGAAATTGTCTCTGAAATTTTGTCAAAAAAACTCTGAATGCTTTTTTCTAAACCAAAACTAAATTTAAAATTAAACTGAGGCTTAAGAGATAATTGAAATTTAACTAATTTTAAGACTAGGCTATCTTTCTGTTTTTTCTTTATTTTTGGTTGGTAATTGATTTTTTTTGGTTTTTTAGACTTAATTTTTTTCTTTTTTTTAATTAACTTATATTTTCTTTGTTTTTTATAGCTTTTTCTAATTCTATTTATTTTTCTTTTAACTTTGGTGGCTTTATTTTTCTTTTTATTTTTTTTCTTTTTTTTTGATTTTTTTTGTTTTTTTTTCATTTCTAAGAAGAAATGACCCTATCAATAATTTATTGATAAATATAGTCTCTAGTCACAGGTGTTGAACTATAATTTTTAGTAAGTTGAAATTGATATACAACTTGATCTCCCCACTTGAATGCCATTTCACAACCAGCAAGATAAAACTCCCACATTCTAAAAAATTTTTCATCAAACATTTTGATAATTTTATCTTTATTTTTTAGGCAATTTTCTTTCCAATGTCTCAACGTGTGTGCATAATGAAGCCTTAAAACCTCAATATCTGTAACTATTAAGCCAGCTTTTTCAATAGGGTTGGTTACTTCGCTTAAACTTGGAGTATAACCACCAGGAAAAATATATTTCGTAATCCATGGATGGGGATCTCTTGGAGGATTTATAGATCCAATGGTATGTATCAGTGAAACCCCATCATCTTTCAAAATTTTTTCAATTTGTTTGAAAAATTTTTTATAAAATTTTCTTCCAACATGTTCAAACATCCCAACACTTACAATTCTATCAAATTTTTCATTTAACTCTCTGTAATCCATTAGTCTAAACTTTACTTGGTTTTCTAGATTCAATTCTTTAGCTTTTTGGGTACAATAATTAAGTTGGTTCTCTGATAAAGTAATACCCGTTACTTCACATTGAGCACTTTTGGCTATATCGATGGCAAGTGAACCCCAGCCACAACCAATATCTAAAACTTTTTGATTAGGTTTTATATTTAATTTTTTAATTATATGTTGAATTTTATTATTTTGAGCTGTTTCTAAACTGTCATTTTCATTTTTAAAATATGCACAAGAATATTGTCTCTTTGGATCTAAAAATAAGTCATACAAGTCGTCTTTAATATCATAATGGTGAGATACATTCATTTTTGATTTTTTAATAAAATTAAAGTTAGTTAAATATCTATATGATCCTCTTAATCTATTAATTAAATAACTGAAAAAGTTTAATTCTCCCCTTCCAAAATTCATTAATGCAAGATCTAAAAAATCTGTAAGTGTGCCGTTTTCAATTACAATTTCACCATTAGTATATGCTTCACCAAAATATAAATCAGGATGGAATAGCAATTTATAATGAAGATTTTTATTTAAAATTTTTAGTTTAATAGGGTTATCATTTGGTTGTCCTATTATGTAGTCTTTAGAATTTGCATCAGTTAATACAAAACCGCCTTTTTTAAAAACTTTATTGAGAAATCTTGCTAATTGCATTTATGCCGCTAAGGTTGATTTGTTATAAAATTCTAAATCTTTTAATCTATTTATTAATTCTTCTTCATCTTTTTGTTTTAAAAGACTTAATGGTGGTAAAATGTTTTTGTATATTTGGTCATGTTGAGCATAGTAAGTGTGTAAACCTGAAATTAAATTATATTTATCAAAAGTTTTTCTTACATCACATAACTTATCATTGTGTAACTGCTTTTTTCCTGCAAAGAAATCATCATAAACCTGCCTAGATAATTCTGCCGTAACGTTGCATGTTGCAGTTATTATACCAGAGCATCCTAATTCCAAACCTTTTAACAATTTAATTTCTGAACCAGGTAAAATTGAAAAATTCTTAAATTTTAAATTTTCATATAAATTGTAAGAGCTATCCTTAACTCCAATTATTTGATTTGGAAATTTATTTACAAGTGTTTCTACGCAATTCTGACTAAATTTATAGCCACTTAGTTTCTCAAAATTATACAGAATAATTTTGCAATCTGGTACAGAGTTAATTATTCTAGAATAAAAATCCAAAACCTCTGTATCACCATAACTATAATAAGCGGGAGGCATAATTAAAAATTTATTTAGGTTCAATGAAATTGCTATCTTCATAAAATTTATTGTTTCACCTAAAGAGTTTAGACCTGTGCCAATTATATGTTTATCCTGATATTTGCTTTTTGAGAGATTGTTAAGTAAGTCAATTTTTTCTGAAATAGGTATTAATTGAGACTGACCTGTGCTGCCAAATATTACTGTGCCATGACAACCTTGATCGATAAGCTTCTCAGCATGCATTATTGTTTTTTCAACATTCAGGCTTAAATCATTGTTAAGCACTGACATTGAAGCAGCAAAAATTCCACTTATTTTTGTCATAATAAAAATTTATATAAAAATATACTCAGTAAAGTTTATAAATACTATATGAAAATATTAGCAGTTCAGAGCAGAATGGGTATTGGAGATACTGTAATTTTCTTACCATTTATAAAGGCTTTGTCCAAAAAATTTAATTCACCAATTAGTATATTGGTAAAAGAAAACTCTAAAGCCAATCAATATTTACACCAGACAAAATATATTGATAAAATTCTTACCTTAGAAAGAGATAATAAAACAAATAATAGACATGGTGGTTTTTTTTGGTATCTTTAAATTAGCAAACGATTTAAAAAAATATAAATTTGATAAAATTTTTATTTTTAATTCATCTCTTAGATTTAACTTAGTTGCTAAGATATCTGGTATTCCACAAATTTACCAATATCCATTGTTCGCAAAAAACAAACAACATATAATTGAGGCTCCTAAAAAATTTTTAAAAAAAAATTTAGATTTAGACATTAATGAGGATCCTGAAGTACAAATCGATAGTGATTTAATTTCTAAAGCAGCACAAAAATTTCAAATAGATAAAAATACCACAAATATTCTTTTAGGCATAGGTGGTTCTGGACCTACAAAAAGAATTCCTGGAAAAACTTTCCTAAGCGTAATTGATAAGATATCAAATATGAAAAGTTGCAGATTTTTTCTTGCAACAGGTAAGGCAAATGAAGAACAGGAAGTGTTAAACGAAATTTTGCAATCTAAATTTAAGAATTTTTGTACTCGTTTAGATAATTTAACTATTAAAGAAATTTTACCATTAATTAAGAATTGTAATGTATCCATTTGTAATGATTCAAGCTTTAGTCATTTATCCTCAGCTTTAGGTATCAAAACGATTACTTTAATGGCTGATACTCCATTAATTTATGGAAATTATAGCTCAAAAATGTTTCCAGTAATTCCAGACGGAGAAAACACAGTAACACATAATACTTTTGGTAAAGATAAAATTGATCCGCAAAAAATTTTTAAGAGATTTTTAGAAATTATTGCTTAAGAAATATCGTTTAGCACAATATCTTTAGCCTCATTAACAATTGAGGATAATCTTGAGGTTTCAGGAGAAATGTCAGGATGTATCTTTTTTTGAATTTTTATATATGCTTTATTAACATCCTCTTTGGTAACTTTTTTATTCATATCTAAATTTAAAATTTTGTAGGCCTCTGATACTGATATAGACGAAACGTTATTTGTGCCTGCTTGGTTAAAAGAAAAGCGACCAGATCTTCTTAATGTTTGAATAAGTCTAAAAAGAGAAATTAATTGAAAAATAGATAAACCTTTTAATTTTAATAAAGCTAAACTTGCCAAAGTAAGAGGCAGGGTTAATAAAAATTTTCCACCGATAGCAAACAAAACTGCTAAAGCAATTAATCCTAATATAATTAAAAATCTTAGGCCTTTTGAAATTTTCCTTGATGAAATGTTGGTTATTAAACGTAGTAGAAAATAAAAAATGGTTAATATAACCACTGTATAAATTATTATATTCATATATTTTTGATTTAATGAAAATACCACAACTTAAAAAAAAACCAGAGCTTAAATCTTGTCACAATACCACGTGGGAAGATGATTATAGTTGGATCCATCAAGATAATATTCTTGAGGTTTTAAAAGATAGTTCAAAGCTACTTCCAGATGTTAGAAAATATCTTGAAGAAGAAAATGATTTTACAGAACATAATTTAAAAGACACAAAAAAATATCAGAAAATCTTATTTGATGAAATTAAAGGTAGAATAAAGTTAGATGATGAATCATTAAAATTTAAAGACAAAGAATATGAATATTGGACTAAAACAACCGCAGTAGGAAATTATTCGATAAAACTAAGAAAGAAAATTGGGAGTGATAAAGTTGAAGAATTTTGGAACGGTGATGAAGAAAAAGAGAAATTAAAAACTGAATATTTCGGTGTAGGTGATTTAGAGGTAAGTTATAATGACAAACTTTTAGGTTATTCTTTAGATTTAAAAGGATCTGAATATTATACAATTTACATAAGAAATATTATCTCAGGAAAATTAGTCACTGAGAAAATAGAAGAAACTAGTGGAAGTATTACTTTTAGTTTGGACGACCAATATTTCTTTTATTCAAAGCTTGATGAATTTCACAGACCAAGAAAAATATTTAGACACAAAATTGGATCATCGGTCAAAGATGATGAGCTTATTTTTGAAGAGAAGAGTGAAGCATTTACTGTTGGCATAAGTTTAAGCTCAGATGAAAAATATTTTTTTATAACAACATCGGATCATAATACTTCCGAACAATATTACTTTGAGGTAACAGAAAAAAATCCAAAGCCAAAATTAATTATAAAAAGAAAAAAGGGTGTAATTTATTCAGTCAATTCTTGGGGTGGATATTTTTATTGTCATACTAATGATGGTGCAGAAGATTTCAAAATTGAAAGATGTGATGATTTATTAAATCAAAAGTGGGAAATTTATATAGCTGCTAAAGAAGAGGTTTTAATTGGAGGATTAATATTTTTAAATGATTGGATTATCAGAGGGGAAAAATCAAATGCATTGGGAAAATTATTTGTAAGAAATAAACAAACAGGAATTGAGGAAGAATTAAAATTTACTGACGAATCTGTGATTGTGCCCGGTGTTTCATTGATCCAAAGAAATAAAAATACTGACTTAGTTTACTTGTCATATTCATCTCCAAAAACACCAGGTAAAACTTATTTATACAATTTAAAAACAAAAGAAAAAAAATTAGTAAAAGAACAAGAAATCCCATCTGGTCATAATCCAGATGACTATATTGTCGAAAGACTAGAATGCCCTTCTCATGATGGAAGATTAGTTCCACTTACAATTACCAGGCACAAAAAAACAAAAATTGATGGGACAGCAAATTTACTTTTATATGGCTATGGGTCATATGGAAGTTCAATGACTCCAGATTTTTCCTCAACTAGATTGAGTTTAATTGACAGAGATATTATTTGGGTAACTGCACATATTAGAGGGGGAATGGAAAAAGGAATGAAATGGTGGAAAGAAGGAAAACTTCTTAATAAAAAAAATACATTCGAAGATTATATACACGTAGCAAAGTTTTTGATTGAAAAAGGATATTCATCGAAAGGAAAAATTGTTGGTATGGGTGGATCAGCTGGAGGTTTGTTAATGGGAGCGGTAGTTAATCAATCCCCAGAATTATTTCTTGGAATTGTTATGGCTGTGCCGTTTGTTGACTCACTAACAACTAACTTAGATCATTCTTTGCCCCTTACTGTTGGAGAATTTGATGAATTCGGAAATGCAAAAGATAAAAAAGACCATTTTGATTATATTTATTCTTATGCTCCATATAATAATATTAAAAAAATGGATTACCCTCACATGTTAATTACTACAAGCTTAAGTGATAATAGAGTGCTATTCGATGAACCAGCAAAATTTACAGCTAAACTTAGAGATTTAAAAACTGATAATAATTTGCTTTTGTTAAAAACTGAAATGAATGCAGGTCATGGAGGTAAGTCAGGTAGAGATGGTGCCATTGAAGAAATAGCTTTTGACTACGCATTTATTTTAAAGATCTCCAAAAAAATTAAAATTTGATATCTTGAAAAAAAATAAATAACTCCCATATAAACAATGTTGGTCGCCTAATGGGGCTAACAATAAATAAACTTGCTTAACAAAGGAGGATATTATGACAAGTAAGGATTTATCTATATTCAACTCACTAAGACCTTTTTCAATTGGTTTTGACGATATGTTTGACCAATTCGAAAATATGCTTGGTAATGGTTCTTTGACTATGCAGTCAAATTACCCACCTTATAACATCAGAAAAACCGGTAAGGATAATTATGCAATCGAAGTTGCTTTAGCTGGTTTTAATAAAAACGACGTTGAGGTTGAGTTTGAAGATAATTTATTAACTGTAAGAACCAAACAAGTTAATAAATCTGAAAATAATAATGCAGATGGAGAAATAATTCACAAAGGTATTTCTCAAAGACAATTTGCTAGATCATTTACTATAGCCGACGATGTAAAAGTAAATGGGGCAGAATTAAAAGATGGTCTTTTAACAATATCTTGCGAAAGAATTGTTCCTGAGCATAAAAAAAGAAAGCTTATTGAAATTAAATAAGTACCCCTTACTTGCGGAGATAAATTCTCCGCAGGTAATCAAAAGCAACCGTTAGAAACAAATCCAATAACAATTAATTTTGCGTTTACTTCAAATCTTCTTTCGCAAGGTATTCCGTATTTTTTTGTGTTATAAACTAAAACTAAATTACCTTTTTCATTTTTAAAATCTTCATCTGGGCTACCCAAGCTGCTTTTTAAATCCTGAGACGACTTACCTATAAATGCACTTAATTTTTTATTTTCCTTCTCAACAATAGCGTCAGTTTTTTGCTTAATTGTCTGACAGCCCAATAAAGAAAAAATTATAAATACACTTAAAATTGAAATCTTAATTTTTTTCATAATTTTATAATAACAACCTAATTATGGCATAAATATAAACTTGTGGGTTGAAAATTGTTAATAAGAATTAGTTTTGACGGGTAATACAAGAGAGAATCAAATATTTTCAGGTTAATAGGAGGATAAATGCTTGAAAAATATTTTGAATACAAAAAACATAAAACAGATTTTAAAACTGAAGTAATTGCTGGAACAACCACGTTCCTCACAATGGCTTACATAATGTTTTTAAATCCGTTCATCTTATCAGGTGAATTCGCCGGCCCTGAAAAAGGTTTCTTTGATTTCGGCGCAGTATACACAGCAACAATTTTAGCAACTGCTTTAGCTTGTTTCATAATGGCCTTTTACGGAAAAACTTGGCCAATTGGACTAGCCCCGGGTATGGGTATTAATGCATTTGTTGCTTTTGGAGTTTGTGCTGGCATGGGTTATTCGCCACAAGAAGCTCTTGGTGCAGTTTTGGTTGCGGGGGTATTGTTCTTAATCATCTCACTTACACCGATAAGAGCCTGGTTGATTAACTCAATTCCAAAAAGTTTAAAACTAGGAATTGGTGCGGGTATTGGATTGTTTCTTGCAATTATTGGATTACAAATTATGGAAGTTGTAGTTGATAATCCTGTAACACTAGTGCAGCTTGGAAACTTAAGTGATCCATTAGTTCTTCTTGGATGTGCAACTTTTATTGCAATTATTGTGCTTGAAAAAATGAATGTAAAAGGAAATATCATTATAGGTATTTTGTTTTTTAGTGTTGTTGCTTGGGCAACTGGTCTGGCTAAATTTAATGGATTGGCAAGTTCGCCTCCTCCAATGACATACCTTTTTGAATTTGACTTATCCGCTGCTATGACTGCTGGGATGTCTACAGTTATATTTACTTTATTATTTATAGATTTTTTTGACACAGCAGGAACTTTAACGTCTGTGGCAAACGTTGCAGGCAAAGTTGATAAACAAGGAAAAGTTCAAGACATAAACAAAGCAATGTTGTCTGACAGTGTTGGAACTGTTGCAGGTGCAATGATGGGAACAACGACTGTTACTAGTTATGTGGAGTCTGGTGCTGGTGTAAAAGCTGGTGGTAAAACTGGAATGACTTCTCTAGTAATAGGTATATTGTTTTTAGCATGTATATTTTTTGCACCACTTGCAACTAGTTTACCAAAACAAATAGATGGTGCCGCATTACTATTCGTTTCAGTGCTTTTTATCAGAAATATTACTGATATTGAATGGAATGATATTTCTGAGTCTGCTCCTGCTATTCTTGCAATGATTGCTATGCCATTAACTTATAGTATCAGTAATGGTATTGCTTTAGCATTTGTTTCATATGCTTTGATAAAGATATTTACTGGAAAATTTTCAAGCACTTCTCCAGCAATATGGGTGGTCGCAATACTTAGTGTTGTAAGTTTTGCTGTAAGCTAAATAAAATTTAACGGGGCTAGTTTTCTAGCTCCGTTAACTAGTTTCTTTTTATAATTTCTTCAATAGAAAATTCTTCATAATGTTCTGTAGGCTGAACAATCCATGGATCTGAGTCTAATTTAATTGGACAAAAATCTGGTTCGAAAGAAGATGATTTTTTTTTCCATAAACAAGCAGTTTTAATTTCTTTAATAAATTTTTTTGTTGGTCCATAATCTTTTAACCATTCAATACTTTTATTTAGTGTTAGTCCTGTATCTGATAAATCATCAATTAAAAGAATTTTTTCAAAATCTTCCTCTTTAGCTAATGAACTTATTTCTCTAGCAAACATTAGTTGACCTTGTTGGTCTTCTAATCCTTTTCCAGTATAACTTTGGATAACAATATATGCGATTGGGAGTTTAAGTATCCTAGAGAGAATATCAATTATAGGTGCTGCTCCTCTCATTATTCCAACTAAAACTGTGGGCTTATAATTATTATGAATTTCAATAGCTAATTTTTCAACAATTTTGGTATATTCATCAAAACTAACTATTAATTTATCCGCCATAGATTTTTTTATCATATAAAAAAAATTAAAAAAGATTAAAAAGTAATTATGAAAATTTTTGATTGTTTTATGTATTTTGATGAGGAAACAGTTTTAGAATTAAGACTGAACATTTTAGATAAATATGTTGATTATTTTGTTATTGTAGAAAGTTCATTTACTCATAAAGGCGATAAAAGAAACTTAAAGTTTAATCATCAAAAATTCAAAAAATTCAAAGATAAATTAATCTATATTACTTATGATAAAGAACCAGCAGAAATTGCAAAAAACTCAATCAATGAAAATGATGATGAAACTATAAAGTCATTTAAATATATCGAGAATGCTATCTTAAGAGAAAATGGTCAAAGAAATCAAATTTTAAGAGGCTTAGAATTAGCAAAAGATGATGACATGATTTTAATTTCTGATGTCGATGAAATTCCTAACCTAGAAAACTTAGATTTATCAAAAATAAATGAAAAGATCATTTTATTTAATCAAGACATGTTTTATTATCGATTTAATCTTAAGTTACCAAATCTCGATTGGACTGGAACAAAAGGATGTAAGAAAAAATTTTTAAAATCGCCTCAGTGGTTAAGAAATATTAAAGACAGAAAATATCCTTTTTACAGATTAGATACTTTTTTTTCTGATACAAAATTTATTGATATCAAAATTATATCTAATGGTGGATGGCACTTTTCTAACTTAAAAACTGCCTCTGAAATTGAATTTAAACTTAAATCATATCTACACCATAGAGAATTTGATGAAAATCCTTTATCTGTAGATGAAATAAATAGTCTAATTAAAAACAAACAAGCTATTTACGATCTAAAAGTTGATAAAAGAGTAAACAAAATTGGCGATGGCAGCAAACTTGAGAAATATCCAACCGAAAGATTGCCAAAATTTTTGCAAGATAACTTAAACAGTTATAAAGAATGGATTGATTGATATGAAAAAAGGATATTGGGTTAGTTTGTATATTAAAATAGATAATCAAGAAAACCTGAAAAAATATTCAGAGTTAGCTACACCAGTTATTAAAAGTTATGGTGGTGTGCCATTAATAAGAGGTGGTAAGCATGATACTTATGATGGTGATGATTTTAGTAGAACTGTTGTATGGGAATTTCCAAGTTATGCTAAAGCATTAGAATGTCACTCCTCAAAAGAATATCAAGATAGTTGGGCAGTAGCAAAAAATACTACAAAAAGACATATGCAAGTGGTTGAAGGATTTAGTACTGAATAGGCTCAGGATCTATGCTTCTCCATAAATACCACGTCGCAACAGAACAATAAGGACTAAACCTTTTTTTTAATAATGATACAAATTTATCAGGCGGTAAATATTTTTTTTTATAATTTTTTGATATAGCTCTTAAAAGACCAATATCCTGAATTGGCCAAATATTTGATCTATTGTATGTGAATAATAAGATCATTTCAGCTGACCATCTTCCTATTTGTCTTAATTGCGATAAATAATTTATAGCTTCCTCGTCAGACATCTTATCAATCAATTTAGGATTAAAAGTTTTTTCAATTGTTTGCATTGCTAAACTCTTTATACCTAATACTTTCTGTCTGCTTAATCCACAGCTTTTCAATTGAACAAAGGTTAGTTTAGATACTGTTTTTGCATTAATTTTATTTTTACATTTTTTTTTAAATTTTAAGAAAACAGAATTCGCTGCTGCAACACTTATTTGTTGTCCAATAATACTTTTGCATAATGAAAAAAAAATATCTCTCCTTGAGGTTAAAATAGTTTCTGAGGGACTTTCGTAACTTTTGATTAACCTAGAAAGAGTTTGATCTTTTTTAGATAAATATTTTTTTGCCTTATTCCAATATTTAGGTACTTTAGTCATTAATTGTTCTGGATGTTATAATTTTTTTCTTATAAATCTCCCTTCTAAAAATTATAAGTGTTGAAAAAATTACTAATAACGCCCCTATTAATGTTTTTATTGTGGGTATTTCGTCCCAAATAAAATATCCGAAAATAATAGCAAACACTAAGGTCAGATATTTTAAAGGAGTTACAAGAGATACTTCAGAATATTTATATGATTGACTTAGCCACAGATTTGAAACTCCTCCGAAAATTCCTACTAAAGATAGAATTAAAAAGTGATTGAAACTAGGCATTACCCAACCGAACGGTAAAGTCAAAAAACTTAGAAAAGTAATTGCAATAGAAAAAAAAAGAGAGATAAGCCAAACTGGCTCTGTTGTTGAAAGTTGTCTTAATGTTATTGCAACATAAGAAAGTCCTAAACAAAAAATTATTGGAAAAATATAATAGATATTTAAATTACTAATCCCTGGTTCTGTAATGATTAAAATACCAATAAATCCAACTAACACTGCCAACCATCTATAAATACCAACTTTTTCACTTAATAAAAATATTGAAAAAATAGTTGTAAATATTGGGGCTGCAAAAGATATACTTACTACTGTTGCTAAAGGTAATTTTCTCAAAGCAATAAAAATTGCAATTATAGCAATCAATCCAGCTAAACATCTTAAAGAATGCAATCCTGGTCTTTTTGTTTTATAAAAATCGTGAAGTCTTTCTCTTGGAATAATAAAAAAATAAAAAATAATCCCAAAAAAACCTCTAAAAAATAAGACTTGTCCAACTGGATAATCGACTGACCACTTAACTATAACGTCCATTAACGAAAATCCAATAATGGACAAAAACATGTACAAAAAACCTAATTGATTTTTACTGAGCATATGAATAATTTGTAAATTAAATTAAATCTTATTCAATGGAAATAGCAGTTCTAGCACTTGGATGTTTTTGGGGACCAGAAATTAAATTTAGTAAAATTGATGGAGTTATTAAAACTGAAGTTGGCTATTGTGGAGGAAATAGCTCTGTCACGACATATAAAGAGGTTTGCACTGGAAATACAAATCATGCTGAAGTTGTAAAACTAGATTTTGATGAAAAAATTATCTCTTACGAGAAAATTTTAAAAACATTTTTTCAAATTCATGATCCTACTACTCTAAATTCTCAAGGACCTGATTTTGGAACTCAATATAGAAGTGAAATATTTTATCTAAATGATAATCAAAAAATAATTGCTGAGAAAGTATTAGATGAAGTGAACGAACGTTTATCTGGAAAAGTTGTAACGAAAATATCTTTACTAAAAAACTATTGTCCTGCTGAGGAATACCATCAAAAATATTTAGAAAAAAGATAAGATGTCTTTAGTTGAAACTGATTGGTTAAATCAAAATCTTAATAAGGTTAAAATAATTGATTGTTCGTGGCATATGCCACAAACTAAAAGAAATGGATTAGAAGAATATAAAAATCAACACATACCTAATTCAATTTTTTTTGATTTAGATGCTAATTCCAAAAAAGAAATTAATTTACCACACATGTTAGTGAATCAAAATGATTGGGCACAAATTGTATCAAAAATGGGAATAGAGAATGAGGATGAAATAGTCATATATGATAACTCAGATGTAATTAGCTCATGTAGATGTTGGTTTAATTTTATTTATTTTGGTCATAATCCAAAATTAGTACATGTTTTAAATGGTGGGCTAAAAAAATGGATAAAAGAAAATAAAGAAGTAACGAATGATACTACAAATATTAAAAAATCTGACTATAAAAGTTTTGAAAAAAAAGATCTTGTTAAAAATAAAGAACAAATTGATGTCAATATTAAAGATAAGAATTTTAAATTGATAGATGCTAGGAGCAAAGAAAGATTTGATGGTAAGGTTCCAGAGCCTAGAAAAGGTTTAAGAAGCGGTAGTATAAAAAATTCTTTTTGTATACCCTTTAACCTTTGTTTAAACGAAGACAAAACATTTAAAAGTAAAAAAGACCTTAAACTTATTTTTGAAACTTGTTTAAATAATATAAATGAAAAAGATATAGTTTTTTCATGTGGTTCTGGAGTTACTGCGTGTGTTTTGGCACTAGCTTATTCTTTAATAAATGATAAGTATCATCCTTGTATTTATGATGGTTCTTGGGCTGAGTACGGAATAATATAAATAAAGATGAAGAGATCTACAAAAACAATTTCAATAATACTGATATTTTTTTTAATCATAGCGATCGTGATTATTGGAAGAACAATGGTTGGAAATCATTTTAAAAAGAAATTTAGCAAAAGACCACCCCCAGGTATAATTGTTACAGAGGTAATTGAAAAAGAATTTTCAGAAAAAATAGAAACTTTTGGAACTGCAATCTCAAAAAAATCTAAAACTTTTAAGATAAAAAAAGATGATCTTTTTGAAGACTTAAAATTAAAAAATTTTGTTAAAAAAGGGGAAGTTATAATAAAATTAAAAAGTGGAGATATAATAGCCCCATTTAGTGGTATGTTGGGATACACAGGTCTAACTGAGGACATCCTTGTTTCAAACAATATAATCATTATTACACTTGATGATAACTCTATTGTTTACTCTGATATCAAAATTCCCGAAAATTATTCTACGTCTATAAAAAAAGGACTGCCAGTAGAAGTTAAATTAACAAGCTATAAAAATAAAATATTTGTAGGTGAAGTGGACTTTGTTTCAAGTAGAATTAATGCTGACACAAGAAGTTTATTATCTAGAATAAAAGTAGAGAACAAAGACTTAGAGTTAATTTCAGGATCATTGTTAGAGGTCGGCGTTAAATTTGATTTGAGAAATTCTTTAAGTGTTCCAGACACAAGTGTAATGATTGAGGGAGACAAGTCTTACGTTTATAAAATTAATAAAGAAAATATTGCTAATAAAACTGAGGTAAAAACAGGGATAAGGACTGATAAAAGTATAGAAATAACCTCTGGCTTAACTGAAGGTGATATTATTGTGGCTGAAGGCTTAAAAAAAGTAAGACCGCGTGGAAAAATAAAACCTATCAAAAAATAAATGTTTATCACCGAATTAAGTATTAGAAGACCGACAATATCTTGGGTCATGTCTCTAATTTTGATTGTTTTTGGATTATTTGTTTTTTGGAAATTACCAGTTAGAGAACTACCGAATGGTATTCAGCCGCCTGTTGTTCAAATTCAAGTAGATTACAAGTCTGCTGCAGCTTCGATAGTAGATCAAGAAGTAACACAAGTTGTTGAGGATGTTGTTGGTGGTGCTGAGGGAATAAAAAACATTGATTCTAAATCTGAAAATGGAAGAAGCACAATAAATGTAGAATTTGATACTAGTATAGACTTAGATAATGCTGCCAATGATATTAGAGAAAGAGTTGCGAGAGTTATTGATAACTTACCGTCCGAATCTGATCCTCCACAAATACTTAAAAGAGCTGCTGGTTTTACTACTACGATGTGGTTATCTCTATCATCATCAACTTGGAGTGACCTCGAGTTAGGAGACTATGCTGAAAGATACTTAGTTGATCAATTCTCAAGTGTGAAAAATGTCGGAAGAATAAGAGTTGGAGGATTAAGGGAGTTAAGTATAAGAGTATGGATAGATCCTATTAGACTTGCGGCAAATGATTTAACAATTAAAGAAGTTGAAACTGCAATGCGTGGAGAAAATATAAGTCTTCCAGCTGGCACACTTGAAGCAGATAATATTGATTTAACACTTAATTTAGATAAATCATATACTGATATTGATTCAATCAAACAGCTGCCAATTAAAAAAACTGGTAATAAAGTTATTTTATTATCTGATGTTGCTAACATAGAATTTGGTCCTGTTTCAGAGAAAACTCTATTTAAAGCTCAAACTAAAGATCAAATTAATTTAAAAACTGTTGGAATTGGTATTTATGCTAGAAGTGGCGCCTCAACAGTTGAGCTTTCAAAAGATATTAAGAAAAAAATTATTCAAGTTAAAAAATCTTTACCAGAAGAATTAGATTTAAGAGTTTCTTTCAACAGAGCGAACTATGTAGAGGCTGCTATTGAAGAGGTGTATAAGACCTTGTTAATAGCTTTTGTGTTAGTCGTTTTAATAATTTATTTATTTCTTGGTAATTTAAAAGCTGTAATAGTTCCCGCTATAGCGCTTCCTGTTAGCCTTATAGCCTCTTTTTTGGGTTTATACTTATTTGGATTATCAATAAATATTTTTGTTCTTCTAAGTTTTATTTTAGCAATAGGAATAATAACAGACGACTCTGTTATAATGACAGATGCAATTTATAGAAGAATAGAAAATGGCGAGACTCCATTAGTTGCTGCTTATAAGGGCTCCAAACAAATTTCTTTTGCAATTGTAGCTACCACACTAATTTTAATTGCAGTCTTTCTTCCATTGATTTTTATTGAGGGAATTTCTGGTACTTTATTTAGAGAAACAGCAATAGCTTTATCGTTTTCAATAGTTGTATCTTCTTTTGTTGCTTTAACATTATCCCCAATGCTTGCTAGTAAATTCTTAAATAAAAAATCTTCCAAAAAACTTTTAATTCAAAAATTTGAAAAATTTTTTTTAAGTTTTGCAAACTTTTACAAAGAGACCTTAGATGTAATTGTAAATAAGACAAAAACTGTAAGTTTTTTTATAGTCTTAATAGTTATCGCATCAGTATTATTATTTAATTTTTCAAAAAAAGAATTATTGCCCATGGAAGATCGTGGGGCCTACTTAATTATTGGATTCACTGATGAGGGAACTTCTTTCGAATACACACAAGAGCAAGCTCAGAAGGTAGAGGCTAGACTTCTTCCACTTCTTCAAGCTGAGGATAGTCCATATTCAAGATTTATAATGAGGGTTCCAGGCTTTGGAAATTCGGCTAATTCATATAATAGTTTTATAATAATTGCTTTATTAGATGACTGGAAAAATCGAAAAAAGGGACAAGAAGTTGTTTTAAGAGAAGCAATAGGCAAAATAGTAACTTTACCTCAAGCAGTTGCCTTCCCAATTTCTCCACAATCAATAAGAGTTTCTAATTACAATAAACCTGTGCAAATGGTTATTTATGGAAGCACTTATAAAGAGCTAGAAGAAATACAAAAGAAAGTAATTAGAGAAATAAGATCTAATAAAAACCTTTCAAGAATTGAGTCTGATTACAATCGAAATAAGCCAGAGGTAAAATTAATAATTAATAAAAATAAGGCTAAAGATTTAGGTGTTTCTACGAAATCAATTGGTGAAACACTTGAAACTCTTTATGGAGGGAAAAAAATTACAACTTTCAACAAATTAGGTAAAGAATATCCTATAATTGTTCAACAATATTTGTCTGATAGAAGAAACAAAGAAGGTGTTTCAAAAATATTTGTTCGTTCAGAGACGAATGGAAAACTAATTTCTTTAGCAAATCTAGTTAGTTTTGAAGAGGAAGGTTCGGCGAAAGAACTTGCAAGGTACAATAGACAGCCAGCGGTAACAATATCTGCTAATATTAATGAGGGATATACTTTAACTGAGGCTATAAGATATTTTGAAGAAGTAATGGTTAATTTAGCTCCAGAAAATCAAATTACTTGGAAAGGAAAGTCTGAAGAAATCAAAGAAACAAGTAACGAATTATTTATAATTTTTGCCTTAGCTTTACTAACTGCATACTTGGTAATGGCTGCAACTTTTAATTCTTTCATTCACCCATTTATAATTATTTTAACAGTGCCATTGGCAATTTTTGGGGGATTAGTGTTTATTTTGTTTCTAAATAGCTCAGTTAACATTTTTTCTCAAATTGCACTAATTATACTGATAGGTATTTCAACAAAAAATAGTATTTTAATTGTTGATTATGCAAATCAAATTAGAACGACTGGAAAAAATATAGAATCCGCTGTGAAAGAAGCCTGTGCAGTAAGATTTAGACCAATTATAATGACATCACTAAGTACAATGATTGCAATGTTGCCGCTGGTAATTGGAAATATTGGACCTGGTGCCGGTGAGGGTTCTAGACTAGCAGTTGGCTCTACAATTTTGGGAGGAATGATTATTTCAACTTTCTTTACCTTATATGTTACGCCATCAATGTATTTAGCACTAGCCAAAAATACTAAAAGAATTGATGTTATAGATCTTGAACTAAAAAAAGAGCTGACTAAAAAATAATATATTTTTTTCTATTTAATGCACTTTTACATTTCAATAACTGTTTTTTATAATTATTAGATTGTTTCTCAACTTTTTTAGCTAGTCCAATTACTTTTTTGTTTTTTTTATAATTTTTGTAATTTCCCCAACCTTCATGATATGCAAGATATTGTTTGAAAGCATTTGTCTTTGGTATATTTAAAATACTTTCTGATTTATTTGTGTACCATCCAATAAAGTCAACGCTGTCTTTAAATCTTGCTCTTGTGGCTAATTTATTACCAGTTTCTCTTTTATATTGTTCCCAAGTCCCTTTAACTGCTTGAGAATAACCAAAAGAACTAGAGGGTCGCTTATAAGGTATAACTTTAAAAATTTTTTGCCTAGCTGGTTTAGCAAGCCAGTCAAAATCAGACTCCATTTTAATTATTGCTAATTGAATATAAATAGGTGTACCCCATTTTTGCTCAACTTTTTTTGCATGTTTATACCATAAATATCTTTCACTAAAAATTGAACAACTATTAGAAGTGTTTGAAGGAATTGATGAGCAGCCAATTGTAAAAAAATAAATAAGAATCAATAATTTATTTTTTAAATCTCCCATATTTATTTATAAAATTATTAAGAATAATTACAACAATAACACCCAGTAAATTTCCAAATAAATCAGGCCATTGAAAACTTCTTTCAGGTATAACTAGGTGAAAAATTTCAAGCGTTACAGATAGAAAAATCAAATATAATGTTAATAAAATATTTTTCTTGGAATTAGCAAAAGTTAAAAAACCAATAATTGAAATTAACACAAATATATAAAAATGATTTGATGATATAACAAAATCAGGTGTTATTTGAGGTTGTATACTTTTGTTGTCATAAATTATCCAACCTAATAGACTTCCTGGATATAGATATAAAATAATTAAAAGGATATTATTAAAATAAAATATTATTTTATAAGTAGATAAAAATTTTGACATTTAGTTAAATAATTTTTTATAAATAATTTTTGAATATGACAAGATGAGTTTTTTGATATTAGTAAGACATGGTCAGAGTATATGGAATCTTGAAAACAGATTCACTGGTTGGGTTGATGTTGATCTGGCAGCTCAAGGTAAAATAGAAGCTGAGAAAGCTGGTTTACTTATCAAAAATCAAAATATAAATATAGATTTTTATTATTCTTCATTTCAATTGAGGGCGAACAATACTCTCAAGATAATACAAAAAATTTTAAACTCAAAAAAAGATTTTATAAGAGCATGGCAACTCAATGAAAGACATTATGGTGAACTTACAGGGTTGAATAAAATTGAAACCGCAAAAAAAATTGGAAAAGATAAAGTTTTTGAGTTTCGAAGATCTTGGGATGTCAAGCCTGGAAAACTAAGTAGAGAAAGCTCTTATCACCCCCTAAATATTGAGACATATCAGAAAATTCCTAAGGAGTTTATTCCTGACACAGAGTCATTAAAAGATACATACAACAGAGTTTTAGAGTATTTCAAAAAAGAGATACAACCTAAACTCATCGATAAAAATATATTAATTTCAGCTCACGGAAATTCTATAAGATCTTTATGCAAATATTTATTTAATTTAGATAATAATCAAATTGCTAGTCTAGAGATCCCAACGGGAAATCCATTAATAATTAAACTTGATGACAATTTGAAAATAAATGAATGTAAATATTTGGATAAAGAGAGATCTAAGAACCTTTTAGTTTTTTAAAAATTTCTAAGTTTGTTAAGTGGTAAAATTTTTTGGTGCTCTCAAATCCATTTAATTGTTGTTTTATTAATAATTTGTTCCAAATTTTAGCAACTGAGAAATTTTCTACTTCATATTCATCAAACAAGTTTTTATTTAAAATTTGACAACCAGTATATATAAAGTTCTTTTCAAAACTTTGTTTAATTTTATTGTTTTCTAAATCAAAATCGCCCCCGAGATTATTATCATAGCTTAGTTTTTTATTAACCAATAATAGAATATTATTTAATTTATTTTGAAAATAATATTTTTGCATATCATTAATTTCACTCACATAATTTTCATTCCAAATAGTGTCAGGATTAAAAACAAAAAAATCTTTACTATCTGAATGGTTGATCATATTTAAGACTGCTCCACCTGTATCTAAAATATATTTACCATCCTCTATAATTTTAATTTTTGCAGAAAAATTTTTATTTTTAAAAAAATCAACAATTTGTTCACTTAAATAAAAAGTATTTAAAAAAATATTTTCTACTTTTAATTTTATAACAGTATTAATACAATCCTCTAAAATTGTTTGATTTTTTATTTGAAGTAACGGCTTGGGTTTTTTAAGTGTTAAAGGATTTAATCTTTTACCAAATCCAGCACAGAGAATTAAAGCAGTATTAATTTTCATAAATTTTTTTTGAGGTTATCTTTTAGTAATTTTTTTTAAATCTAAGAAAATTTCATTTTGATTGATCCTTAAAGAAATCAAATCCCATGTGTAGGGTATTAATTTTAAATAATTCTTTTTTTTATCTCGAATAGCTAGACGAGTAAATATTCCAATTATTTTAAGATTTCTTAAAATAGATAAAATTTCAAAATCATTTTTTATTTTTTTCTTATCAATTTTTTTTTGACTATTTAAATAGAAATTAAAAATTTTTTTTTTAATAATTTTCGAGGTTTTTAATCTTACATCATCAACTAATGAAGCTAAATCATAAGCCTTGTTTCCGATTAAGGCATCCTGACTGTCAATTACGCCTATTTTGTTATTAATAAGCATTAAATTCGAAATATGAAAATCTCTATGAACAAATATATCATTTTTCATTTTAAGCTGTGATACTAAAGTTTTAATTATTTTTTTAAAATTCTTATTAAAGTTTTGTCTTTTATTTTTAGACAAATTTTTTTTCACATACCAATCACAAAATAAATTAGCTTCTTTAATTAAAATTTTATTTGTATACTCAGGTATTCGATAATATTTATTTTTAAAATTTCTAATTTTTTTATCTTTTATTGATTGGATTTGATTAAGCAATTTTATTATATCTTTAAAATATAGAATTTTTTTATTTTTACGATTCTGCAAAACTTTAAAAATTGTCTCATTTCCAAAATCCTCAACTTCAATATAGTTATTTTTATAATTCTCTTTATATAATTTTGGTGCTAAAATTTTGTTTTTATTCAAAATTTTGCTAATTGCATCATACACAAGAAGATTTTTAAATTTGTCCTTTTTTGCTAGAATTACAATAGAATTAAAATCATTATACTTCTTTCTAAAAAACTTTCTATGTGACGCATCTCCTTTTAATTTTTTAAGATTTTGCATTCATCTACAATTATAAATTTAAACCTTTAATTTGTACTACTCGTTTTTTATAATCATTTCCATATTCAAAATTTAATTCTATCAAATTTTTGGGTTTTGGTTTTATTTTTTGTGGCCACTCAATCAATGTAATAGCATTAGAAATATCATCAAATAACCCTAAATTGTGAATTTCATCTAAACTTTTTATTCTGAATAAGTCGTAATGATTAATTTTAATCTCTTTAATTTTGTACTCGTTTAATAAATTGAATGTAGGACTTGTGACTTCAGTTATTTTAAGTTTATTTTCTTTTTGAAAATTGTTAATTAGGTATCTAATAAAAGTAGTTTTGCCAACACCCATCTCACCCACAAAAAAAACTACATGTCCTAATTTCAGTTTTTTTGAAAACTTCTTAGCTAATTCCTCTGTTTTTTTTTCTGAAGTTAGACTGATTAAATCACTTTTAGTAGCGATAGGCATTAGGTTTGAAAGGTCCCTCTACTCCTACACTGATATAATCTGCTTGATCTTTTGAAAGTTTAGTTAATTTAGCACCAACTTTTTTAAGATGGAGTGTAGCTACTTTCTCATCTAAATGCTTTGGTAAAACATAAACTTTATTTTCATAATTTTTATGATTATTCCACAATTCTATCTGAGCAATGACTTGATTTGTAAAAGAGGCGCTCATTACAAAACTTGGATGCCCTGTAGCACAACCTAAATTTACCAATCTGCCTTCTGCCAATAAAATTATTCTTTTTTTGCTTGGTAATTCAATTTCATGCACTTGAGGTTTTACTTCAGTCCATTTGTAATTTTTTAGTGCCTCAACCTGAATTTCATTATCGAAATGTCCAATATTACATAAAATAGCTCTATCCTTCATATCTCTCATATGGTCAGCTGTAACAATATCTTTATTACCAGTTGCAGTTACAACAATATCTGCTTTACTGATTGCTTCATCCATTAAAACAACCTCATATCCTTCCATTGCAGCTTGCAATGCGCATATTGGGTCTGCTTCGGTAACCAATACACGGGCCCCACTTTGCCTTAATGATGCGGCACTTCCTTTCCCAACATCACCAAAACCAGCAACAATTGCGATCTTTCCTGACATCATTACATCGGTTGCTCTTCTAATTCCGTCAACCAAACTTTCTCTACATCCATATAAGTTGTCAAATTTTGACTTGGTAACAGAGTCATTCACGTTAATTGCTGGAACTAGTAAAGAATTTTCTTTTTCCATTTTGTTTAAAGCTTTTATTCCTGTAGTTGTCTCTTCCGAGACTCCTTTCACATCTTTTAATAAATCTTTATATTCATTGTGCATCATTGCTGTTAAGTCACCACCATCATCTAAAAGCATATTAGGTTTCCAGCTTTTCTTGCCTTCAATGGTTTGTTTTATACACCAAACATATTCCTCTTCTGTTTCTCCCTTCCATGCATAAACAGGAATACCTGCTTTTGCAATTGCGGCCGCTGCATGGTCCTGAGTAGAAAAAATATTACATGATGACCATCTTACCTCTGCACCTAAATCCACTAAAGTTTCAATTAATACTGCTGTTTGTATTGTCATATGCAAACAACCTATAATTTTTGCACCTTTTAAAGGAGATTTTCCAGCATACTCCTCCCTTAAAGCCATAAGTCCAGGCATTTCACTTTCAGCTATTGAAATTTCTTTTCGTCCAAAGTCTGATTGGGATAAATCTTTTACTTTATAATCTTTCATCGTGGCTCTTCTAACAATTAAAATTTAATTAATCAATAGAACTCTTTAAACTTTTGGAAATTCTATTTCCATACTTGCACCTTTTTTATCAAGTCTATTAGATGCTCTAATTGTTGCATTATGTAAATCAACTAAATTTTTTACTATATTTAACCCTAGCCCAGAATGTTGTCCAAATTTATCTGGCCTGTTACTGTAGAATCTTTTAAATATTTTATTCGTATCTTTTTCTTTAAAACCCTGTCCCTCATCTAATATTTTTATATATACTTTATTGTCATCTGATTTCGAAACTTGTACAGTTACGTCTTTATTATCGTCACTAAAAGAAATCGCATTATCTAGTAAGTTTGCAATAATTTGTTCAATTCTATTTTCAATTCCATAAATAAAATATTTATTTTTACCGTCATTTTTATAAGAAATATTAATTCCTCTTTTTAATTTATAAATACTATTAAAATCATCTACAACTGACTTAATTATTGGCTCAACATCTAATTTTTTAATTTTTTCTTTGCTTAGAGCAACTTCGTCTTTTAACATTTGTGAGTAATCAGTAATCAATCTTTCAATTCTTTGCACATCGTGACTTAAAATATTTATCAATTTAAGTCTTTGTTCTGAGTCTTGAGCATCGTGCAAAATTTCAGATGCACTTTTTAATGATGCCAATGGATTACGAATTTCGTGTACAAGATCAGTTGAAAAATTTTCTGCATGTGAAATTCTTTTTTGTAATTCTAGAGTCATATCATCTAAAGAATTAGAGAGTAAACCAAGCTCATCATTTCTTAATTTTAATGTATCTATATTTGTTTTTTTTGTGTCTTTATTCTTTATGATTTTCGTATAACTGACTAAATTTTTAATTGGTTTTAAAAAATATCGATTTAAAACAAATGAAAAAATCAGTATTACTATTCCTACTGCAATTGCAGTCCTTATTACAAAAGTTTTTCTTTCATCTATGGCAGCTTTAATATCATTAGCATTTTCTGTTATTGCTAAATATCCTATATTTTCTCCATCTTTCATCACGTTCTTAATAGTAGTTAATTTAAATTTATTAAATTCTTCCTCGGTAAATGTAAAAGGGATCCCATAATTTTTAGAGGTTGCATAATTTAATAGAACGTCATTTAAAGAGACATTGTTTTCTTTTCCAATATCTATATTTTTTTCTTCAGTGATTTTTTTTGATGTCGTTGAGTCCAACACCTCTAATTCAATAGTATTCAGCCTTTGTGAAAAGGATCTTGGATCTAAGTCTAATGTGTCAGTATCTCCTATTAAATTAAGTTTGTTATCAAAAAATATTACTCTATCTAAATTTTGAAAAAGAAATCTTGTTGAAAACAAAAATTTTCTAATATCTTTTTCAACAAATTTTACATTTAATCTTTTTAGATTATCAATTGTGTTATTGATTACCTCAATATGATTAGAGGATTTTTTTTTTATTAAATTTGGTTGAACATTTTTTAAATAAATGAATGTAAAAAGACCTATGATTGTAAAAAAAATAGAATTTATAAATAAAAATTTTTTTAAAATTGATAAGTTCTTAAGAAAATTGCTGAGCATTAACTAACATTCCATCTATATCCGCTTCCATATCTGGTTTCTATAGCTGAAAATTCAGGATCAACTTTTTTGAATTTTTTTCTAATTCTTTTAACATGACTATCAATTGTTCTATCTTCAATATCAGTATCTTCTCTATAAGCTATGTCCATCAATTGAGCTCTTTCTTTAATAATCCCTGGTCTTTTTGCTAATTCTTTAACAAGTAAAAATTCTGTAGTGGTCAATTTATCTGGCAATTGTTTCCCATTCCATTCACACTCTAATTGAGAAGGGTCAAGTTTTAATTTTCCATGTGATATTATACTTTTATTTTCTTCAAGTATTTCCTTGGAATCTTTTTTTCTAAGTTGGACTCTAATTCTCTCAATTAAAACTTTTACTGAAAAACCACCAGATTTTTTCACAAAATCATCGGCACCTAATTTTAAACCAAGTAATTCATCTATTTCGTCATCTTTGGAAGTTAAAAATATAACTGGTAATGAGGTTTTTTTTCTCAATTTTTTAAGCAATTCCTCACCATCCATTTTTGGCATCTTTATATCAATAATAGCCAAATCTGGTGGCATCCTTGTTAATCCAATTAAAGCACTCTCACCATCAATATACGTCTGAACTTTAAACCCCTCTTTTTCAAGAGCAATACTTAAGCTGGTTAAAATATTTCTGTCATCGTCTACTAAAGCAATTGTTTGTTTTTGCATACTTTATTATAAAAATACTAAATTGTTCTAATTTGGGCAAATGAATTAATGTAGTGAACCCCAATTTTCTCCTGTGTTTAAATCCACAGTTAAAGGTATTGAAAAAGAATGTTGGTCACTTTTGGTAACACTAGACATTTCATCAATTATTAATTTGGATATTTTTTTTATCTCATTTTTAGGACTTTCAAAAATTAGCTCATCATGGATTTGAAGTAACATTTTTGTTTTATTGATTTTTTGTTCCTTTAGTTTTTTATCAATTCTTATCATTGCCAATCTCATAATTTCGGCAGCAGAACCTTGGATTGGAGCATTAATTGCTGCACGTTCCTGAAAATTTCTCACATTATAATTTTTATCATTTATATTTATAAAATGAGATCTTCTTCCAAAAATATTACTAACATATCCACTTTTTCTACAGAATTTAATGGTTTGATCCATGTAAACTTTTATTTCTGGAAATTTTGAGAAATATGAATTCAAAAACTCTTCTGCCTCTAAATTTGAGACGTTTATTTGCTTTGCTAATCCATACTGAGAAATTCCATAGATAATTCCAAAGTTTATTGCCTTGGCCTTTCTTCTTTGATCTTGATTCACTTTATCAATATCAACATTAAAAATTTGGCTTGCAGTTAGAGAGTGTATATCTTCATTATTTCGAAAAGCTTTTTTTAATTCTTTAACATCAGCCAAATCAGCCAAAATTCTCATTTCGATTTGATTATAATCTGCAGAAATCAAAACGTTATCTTTCTCTGCAACAAATGCTTTACGTATATCTCTTCCGTCTTCTGATTTAATTGGAATATTTTGTAAGTTTGGATCACTTGAAGCTAATCTTCCTGTTGTTGTTGCTGCTAATAAAAAAGAAGTGTGAACTTTTTTTGTTGTAGGATTAATATGTTCCGGTAAAGAATCTGAATAAGTATTTTTTAGTTTTGAAACTTGTCTCCAATCTAAGACTAATTGTGGAAATTTATGACCTTTGAAAGCAAGATCTTCTAGCACTGAGGCACTTGTCGCAAAACTTCCTTTTTTAGTTTTTTTTAAATCTGCAATCTTAAGATCGTTGTACAAAATTTCACCTAATTGTTTTGGAGAGGCTATATTAAATTCTTTCTTGGATATCTTAAAAACCTCCCTTTGAATTTTTTCAATCTTTTTTTCAAATTTAGTAGATAATATTTTAAGAAACTTGTTATCAACTTTGATACCATTTATCTCCATATCAGCTAAAATCCTTAATAATGGTTTTTCAAAAATTTCATAAATATTAATCATTTTTTCCTCTTTCAAACTTTTATAAAATTTTTTATATAGTCTATAAGTTATATCGGCGTCTTCGGCGGCATAATCTTTTGCTTTTTCTAAATCAACCTCACTAAAATTTATCTGTTTTTTTCCGGAGCCAACTAATTCTTTAAATTTTATTGTTTTATGATCAAGATGAATCTCTGATAACATATCCATGTTATGCCTATTTTTTCCAGCATCAAGAACGTAAGACATTAGCATGGTATCTTCCATCGCCGATACCGTTATTCCATGATTAAAAAATACAATAAAATCAAATTTAATATTTTGACCTATCTTTTTGATACTTGGATCCTCAAGTAAAGGTTTTAACTTTTTAAGCACTATAGCTTTATCAATACATTTTTTTGAATTATGCCCTATTGGTATGTAACAAGCTTTTCCAATCTTAGAGCTCAAAGATACTCCCACTAAATCCGCTTGATGAGGATCTAAAGAATTTGTTTCTGTATCAACTGCAACTTCTCCTATTTCTTCAGCTTCCTTAATCCATTCATCAATTTTACTATGCTCTGTTATTAAAAAATAATTTTTTTTATTAATTTGAACTTTTTGTTCCTTCAATTGATTATCTTTTTTTTCACTATTAAAATCTGGCTCTCCATAAGCAGAAATAGCAGAACTGAGTAATCTATTAAACTCCATTTCTCTTAGAAATTTATATAATTTATCTTTGTCAATTTTTTTTAATTCAAAATCATTGAGTTTCATCTCGATTGGAGCATCGTGTTTCAATGTTACTAATTTTTTACTTATTAAAGCTTTATCTTTGTTGTTTATAAGAGTCTCTCTTCTCTTATTTTGTTTAATTTCACCTGCTGATTTTAAAAGTGTCTTTAAATCACCATACTTATTAATCAACTCTGCTGCGGTTTTTACACCAATACCAGGAACACCTGGAACGTTATCACTGCTATCGCCAGCTAGTGCCTGAACATCTATAACTTTGTTGGGATCTACTCCAAATTTATTTTTTACATCCTCATTAGAGATGAACTTGTTTTTCATTGGATCAAAAATACGAACATCTTTTCTAAACAATTGCATCAAATCTTTATCTGATGAAACTATTGTTACCTTTGCACCTTTTTTCAAAATCTGATCCACATAAGTTGCAATTAAGTCATCTGCTTCATAATTAATCAATTCAACAGATGGTAAATTAAAGGCTAAAACTGATTTTCTAATATATTCAAATTGTGGTGCTAAGTCATCAGGCGCCTCAGATCGATTGGCCTTGTAATCACTATAAATTTCATTTCTAAAAGTCTTTCTCGCTGAGTCAAAGATAACAGCAAAATGAGTTGGTTTCTGAAGATTTTCTTTTGATTTTGAGTCTTCAAGAAGTTTAAACAACATACTGCAAAAACCACTTACCGCTCCAGTCGGTAATCCATCACTTTTTCGAGTTAATGGTGGTAAAGCATAATATGCTCTGAATATATAACCTGATCCATCAATGAGATAAAAATGATCTGTTTTTTGTATCTTGTTCATTAAAATTTAATATAGATTAAAGATAAAAATAAGAGTATTATTTTTTATGGAACTTATAAAGGAAAATACTCAAAACCAGCTTATAAAATCATTATTGATTATCTTTCTAGGTTCAATAATTCTTACAATTTCTGCTAAAATCAAGATACCTTTTTATCCAGTTCCAATGACTATGCAGACGTTTATAGTTTTGTTTTTAGGTATTAGCTTTGGATATAAAATAGCTCTAGCTACTGTAGGTTTATATTTATTAGAAGGTATATTGGGTTTACCAGTATTTTCTAATTCTCCTGAGAGAGGAATAGGCTTAGCTTATTTTACAGGTCCAACAATGGGTTATTTAATTGGATTTCTATCAGCGTGTTTTTTAGCCTCATTCGTTAAAATTGATGATAGTTATTTTGTAATTTTTTTTAAATTAATATTTTCGGTTTCAACAATTTATATCCTAGGTATTCTATGGCTAGGTACATTAATAGGTTGGGACAAACCTATTTTAAAATTAGGTGTAATACCATTTTTAATTGCTGAAATTTTTAAAATGTGTCTACTTACTTTAATAGCAAAAAAAATTATAAAATTTAGAAAATTTATTTAGGTGATCTTTTGGATAATATTCTTTGAAGAGTTCTTCTGTGCATTTTAAGTCTTCTTGCGGTCTCTGAAACATTTCTATTACATAACTCAAATACTCTATGAATGTGTTCCCATTTAACTCGATCTGCTGACATTGGGTTTTCAGGTGGAGCAGCTTTTTTTGATGGATCAGCTAGTAATGCTTTTTCTACGTCATCCGCATCAGCTGGTTTAGCTAAATAGTCAATGGCACCCTCTTTGATTGCAGCTACAGCAGTTGGAATATTTCCGTATCCAGTTAACATTATGATTCGGCTTAATGAATTTGATGATTGAATTTCTTTTACAACCTCCAATCCATTTCCATCGTTTAACCTAAGATCAACTACTGCAAAACCTGGTTTTTTCACTTTAACCATGTCTTTTCCTTTTTGCACACTTTCAGCTTGTAAAACCTCAAATCCCTTCTTTTCCATAGCCCTAGCTAATCTTTCCCTAAATGGATTGTCATCATCCACGATTAATAAGGATTTATTATCAAAATCGGCTAAATCTTGTAATGGAGCTTGGTTTTTCATGGATATCATATGGATATTTTTTTCCACAATTCAATAGGCCATTATTTGCTTTACATTGAATAACTATTGAATTAATTGCTCGATTATTAAAGTTTTTTATAAATAAAAGACTTTTTTTTTGTTAAATTTTTTTTTGGGGGGCATTTAACATGCAAAAATTTAAGTCAGTTGAAGATTTAGTTAATCAACTGAAACCGGAAAAACCTGTTTATTGTATTAGAAAGAATTCTATTCTTTCTGCTTCAGCATTCTTTCAAAATAAGTTTCCAGGCGAAATATTGTATGCTGTGAAAACTAATCCACATCCTGAAGTTATAAAAACTTTAATAAAAAGTGGAATTAATCAATTTGATGTTGCATCTATCGAAGAAATTAAGGCTATAAGAAAATTTGATAGTTCTGCTAAATGTTCTTTTATGCATACAGTCAAAAGTAGAGAGAGTATTAAAGAAGCATATTTTAATTTTGGAATAAAAACCTTTGCGTTAGATACTAAAGATGAATTAATTAAGATTATTAAAATGACAGGTAATGCTAAAGATTTAGAATTATTTGTAAGAGTAACTGTATCCAATGAACATGCCGAAATAGATTTATCAAAAAAATTTGGTGCATTAAATTCAGAAGCCTCCGGACTGCTAAGACTAGCAAAACTACATTCAAAAAAAATTGGCTTAAGTTTCCATGTTGGTTCTCAATGTATGCATCCAATTTCATATTCTAAAGGAATTAAAGAGATAGGAAATATAATTAAAAAAACAAAAATAATTCCAGATTACATAAATATCGGTGGAGGTTTTCCAACAATTTATCCTGATCTAGTACCACAATCCCTGGAAAATTATATGGATGAAATTAAAACAAGTTTAGAAAATTTGAATTTAAAGAGTAAGCCTAAAATTATTTGTGAACCAGGAAGAGCATTAGTTGCAGAAAGTGGATCGACTATTGTTAGGGTAAATTTAAGAAAAAAACAAAAACTTTATATTAACGATGGTACTTACGGCACTCTTTTTGACGCTGGAACACCAAATATAGTTTTTCCATCAAAACTGATCAAAGAAACTTCAAGTAAAATTATTTCAAAAAAAATGACTGCATTTGATTTTTATGGACCGACTTGTGATAGTATGGATTATATGAAAGGTCCCTTTCTCCTTCCAAATAATATTAAAGAAAATGATTACATTGAACTTGGTCAATTGGGATCATATGGTTTAACTTTCAGAACTCAATTTAATGGTTATTATTCTGATGAAATTTATGAGGTTGAGGATACTCCAATAATGTCCATGTACGATAAGAATTCAGACAAAGCCACTTTAGTTGCTTAATGTCAGAAAATAAAAAACTTGGTCACAACAGTAAAAAAGATTTCTTAAAAAAACCTGTAGAACATATTGATATTACATCTTTTGACTCTAGAAAAATTATATCTTCCATGGAAAAAATGTCTTTTGTTTCAAGAGAAACTGCAAATGCGGCAAATATTTATAATGAAATGTTGAAGGATAAAGAATGTACAATTTTTTTAACATTAGCAGGTTCAACATCTGCTGCTGGATGTATGAATATTTATAAAGATTTAGTTAAATATAATATGGTTGATGCAATAGTAGCGACTGGTGCTTCAATAATTGATATGGATTTTTTTGAGGCTCTTGGATTTAAACATTATCAAGGTTCTCAATTCCAAAACGATAATGAGTTAAGAAAAAATTATATAGATAGAATTTACGACACATACATAGATGAGGATGAGTTGCAGATTTGTGATAAAAAAATATGTGAAATTGCGGATACTTTGGAGCCTAGAAGCTATACATCTAGAGAATTCATTATGGAAATGGGTAAGTATTTGAAAAAAAATTCTATAAAAAAAGACTCTTTGATTGAAACTGCATATGATTATGAGGTTCCAATTTTTTGCCCAGCTTTCACTGATTCTAGTGCAGGATTTGGTTTAGTCATGCACCAAGAAAAAAATCCAAAAAAACATATGACTATCGACTCAGTAAGAGAGTTTAGAGAATTGACTGAAATTAAAATACGTTCAAAAGGATCGGGTCTTTTTATGATAGGTGGTGGGGTGCCAAAAAATTTTATTCAGGATACTGTAATTTGTGCTGAACTACTAGGAAAGGAAGTTGATATGCATAAATATGCTATTCAAATAACCGTTGCAGATTCAAGAGATGGTGCCTGTAGTAGTTCTACATTAAAAGAAGCAAGTTCATGGGGAAAAGTTGATGTAACTAAAGAACAGATGGTTTTTGCAGAAGCTACAAGCGTATTACCTTTAATTGCAAGCGATGCTTACCATAAAGGTGAATGGAAAACTAGAAACAGAAAAAATTTCTCAAAAATTTTTGGATAAAAATTGAAATATATATCAAATAAAAAAGGGTTTCTTGGTATTGAGAATAAATTTAGCTTTAAAGAGAAAGTTGTAATTGTTCCATTTGGTTTAGAAAAGACTGTAAGTTATGGTAGCGGAACTAAAGATGGGCCCAAAGAAATTATTAAAGCATCACATCAAGTTGAGTTGTATGATGAAGAGTTAAACTGCGAACCCTTCAAAAAAATAGGAATCAAGACTCTAAAACCTTTTAAAATTGATAAAAATATAAATAAAGCTTTAAATAAAATGGCAAGTATTAATAAAGAAATTTTAGATAAAAACCTTTTTCCAATGACTTTTGGTGGAGAACATTCAATAACACCTGGTTGCATTATACCATTTGTTAGAAAATTTAAAAAAATTTGTTTATTACATTTCGATGCTCATGCAGACTTAAGAGATAGTTATAATGGAGAAAAATTTTCACATGCTTCTGCTATTAGAAGATGCCTTGATCATAAAAATGTGTCAGTTATTTCATTTGGAATAAGAAATATTTCAGAAAGTGAAATACCTTTTTTAAATAAAAATAAATCAAGAATAAATATTTTTTGGGCTAAAGATAAGTCTAAGTGGAATTTAAATAAATTTAAAAAACTTATTAAAAATAGAGATGTTTACCTTACTTTTGATGTGGACGGATTTGACTCAGGTATAATGCCTGCTACTGGAACTCCTGAACCAGGTGGTCTGTTGTGGAATGAAACTTTGAAAATAATTAAAATTGCGGCTATGAACTCAAATATTGTTGGCGCAGATATTAATGAACTTGCTCCTATTAAAGGTTTTAATTCTTATAACTTCTTAGTTGCAAAACTTGCTTACAAGATCTTATCATATAAATATTTGACCTAGCAATAGGTATATTCTTTCTTTAGATTATTCAAAATTAAACAAAATTTAAATTTTGAAAAATTTTATTCTACAAAACCTGTTCTTTTTCCCAATGCCATCATTATGGTTGATATTTTTATACCTATTTATAAAAAATAAATTCTTGAAAAAAATAACAATAATAATTTTTCTAATTTTATCTATTGCACCTACGTTACCAATAGTTTCAACATATATTGAAAAATTTTTACATTATAACCATAAGGAAAATTATATAATGAATTTAAAACCCTCTTATATTTTAATTCTTGGAGCTGGAGCAGATAAAACTGGAAAACCTTATAAAGAAAATTTTAAAAGGGCTAAAATAGGAATTGAGTTATCCAAAAAGTATTCTGTACCAATAATTTTTTCTGGTGGAGAAGATGCTGATAAATTACCAAATTTTTTTGAACTAAATGAGGACGATTATATTAAAGAGGTTGAAAGTCTCAATACTTATGACACAGCACTAAACTTAAAGAAAATTATAAAATCCTCAGACAGAATATTACTTCTAGTGACGAGCCCCAATCATTATAGAAGAGCGATAATAACATTAAAAAATAATAATTTTATTGTAAAAATTCCTAATAATAATGATTATAATTTTGATTATAACTATTCATTAATTCCAACATTTTCATCAGTATCAAATTTTAATAACCATGTTTATGAAATATTAGCTTTAATATGGTATTATTTATCTGGAAAAATCTAATCTAGAATTAAATTGGTTTAAAAGTTTTTAAAAGTAATCTGAATGGTATCAGCATAACTAAAGCTACTATTACTTTTACAATCAAATCTCCAAGCGAAAGTGTAACCCATGGTACGCCAGTCCCGTAAAATGATATTGAAAAAAATAAAAATGTATCGATTGTTGAACCAATCATCGAAGATGTTAGTGGTGCAACAAACCATTCTTTTTTTCTTAATCTATCAAACACCTGAACATCTAATAATTGAGCGGTCAAAAATGCAACTCCAGATCCAATAGCTATACGAATAGATATAAAATCTGCGAAATCAGTCGAAAATAAAACTGTAAAACCAATTCCAAGCACAAACCCAAAATATACAATTTTCCTTGCTACTCTTTTTCCATAAGATCTATTAGCTAAATCTGTAATTAAAAAAGCGATCGGATAAGAGAAAGCTCCATAGGTTAATAACTCATTTAAACCTTGATAATTAACTGGAAATTGAACGAGATAATTAGAAGATAGAACAACAACACCCATCAAAAATGATAGAAGCAAAAACGATTTATTCATTAAGCTGTTTTAGATTGAGCTGTTTTTTTTTGGAACGGAGATTTAATTAGTAGACTTTTTTTTAGTTTTTTTAATCTAGGTGATAAATTTTTATTTTTTACAGATTTTAAAAATTCGTCAAAACTACCTTTTTTATCTACTGATCTAACCCCTGCATTACTAACTGTCAACTTTAAGCTTCTTTTTAAAAGTTCACTCGTGAATTTTACTTTTTTTAAATTAGGTAAAAATCTTCTTTTTGTCTTATTGTTAGCATGACTAACGTTATGACCTTTCATAGGATTTTTTCCAGTTAATTCACATTTTTTTGTCATAATTTGTTCGACTATATAAAGTGAGATATTGATGGCGTCAAGTTTATTAGATTATTCTAATCCTTTTTTCCTACTATTTCGTTAAAGTTTTTTACACCATCTTTTAATAATATTTCCCCTAGCTCTTTTTTGATAAGACTAACAATATTTGGACCTCTAAAAACCATACCTGTGTAAAGTTGCAAATAATCAGCTCCAGCTAAAAATTTTTGATAAGCAGACCTTCCAGAGTCTACACCGCCCACGCCTATAATTTTGATTCTACCTTTTAAAACTTTATAAAATTTTCTGATCAACTCAGAAGACTTAAATTCAATAGGTTTACCGGATAATCCTCCTTTTTGATAACTTTGAGTATTTTGTAAATTTTCTCTTGTTGTGTCAGAAGTGTTGGAAATAATAGTTGCTTCTATCTTATTATTTAAAAGCACTTCAGAAATTTTGATAATTTCGTTGTCGTTTATATCTGGTGATATTTTAACCACTATAGGTGTTTTGGAGTTAAGTTCTCCCTTCTCTTTTTCTATTAGTTTTAAAAGATCATCTAATTTTTTTTGATCATGAAAGTTTCTTAAATCTTCGGTATTTGGTGAAGAAATATTAATAGTGATATAATCTGAGATACCATTAAATGTTTTTAAACATTGTATATAATCATTTGCTCTATCTTCTGAGTCTTTATTGGGTCCTATATTGATTCCAAGTAGGCCAGTTGGATTATTTCTTTTAATTCGATCTACGATATTTTTCGAACCTAGATTATTGAAACCAAGCCTGTTTATGAGAGCCTCGTCCTCTACTAGTCTAAAAACTCTAGGTTTAGGATTTCCGTATTGCTCTAATGGTGTAACAGTTCCTACTTCGACAAAACCAAACCCTAAATTAAATAATGAATTGTATACCTCGGCATTTTTATCAAATCCTGCTGCCATACCAATTGGATTTTCTATTTCTTTATTAAATAATTTTGTCCTAAAAAGGGGGTTATTTTTTTCATCATCTAAAATATTTGGAACAAAATTAAATTTTAGTGACTTTATTGCTAAACTATGAGCCGTCTCAGGATCTAATTTAAAAATTAAAGATCTTAAATTTGAAAACATTATTTAATTTTATTTAATATAAGATCTTTTGTTTCTTTCACACCAAAAAAACTTATAAAAAAACCCATCCTTGGTCCATTTTCGTCTCCAAAAACTACTTCATAAATTAATTTAAACCAATCTCGAAGGTTCTCAGTGTATCCATTTTCTTTACCGGTCGAATATATCATAGTTTGAATATCTTCTGGTTTCATTTTGTCGTCACATTTATCTAAAGTTTTTACAAGAGCTTCTAAAGCTTTTTTTTCCTCACTATTAGGTTCTTTATAATTTTTTTTCAATTTTATTACGTCATTAAAATATTTTATTGCATAGCCTACTAAATTATCAAAGATAGGATTTTCTTTTTCCGAAATGTCTTTTTTATATTTTTTAACAAATTTCCAAAGAAGTTCTTTGCTGTCAGCATTACTTGTTTCGACCAAGTTTAATAACATTGAAAATGACATAATCATCTTTTCCTTAGGTACCAAACTATTATGAACGTGCCATACAGGATTCATAAGTAGCTGCAACTCATTTTGATTTTTTGCTTTCTCAATCAGATCCAAATAATCATCAACAGTTTTAGAAACTATTTCTTTGTAAAGTTTTTTTGCTCTTTTTGGATTTTGATACATATACAGTGACAAACTTTCAGGAGAAGCATACTCTAGCCATTGATCAATAGTGATGCCATTTCCCTTAGATTTTGAAATCTTCTCTCCTTTTTCATCCAAGAATAGTTCATATGCAAACCCTGATGGATTTGTTTTCCCAATCAATTTGATAATTTTTGTTGAAAGTATTGCACTCTCTATAAGATCCTTTCCATACATTTCAAAATCAACATCTAGTGCATACCATCTCATAGCCCAATCAACTTTCCACTGTAATTTACAATTTCCATCATAAATGCTTGTTTCCAAATCTTTTCCATTATTATCAAAAACAATAATAGATTTTTCTTTATTAATATTTTTTACAGGTATTTCTAGAACATGACCTGTATCTGGACAAATTGGAAGAAATGGACTGTAAGTTTTTTGTCTCTCTTTTCCTAGTGTAGGAAGTATTATATTCATTATACCATCATAATTCTCTAAAATAACTTGGAGAGAAGAGTTAAAGAAACCTGATTTATAAAGTGATGTTGAACTTTTAAAATTATACTCAAATTTAAAATTGTTTAAAAATTTTTTTAACATTTCATTATTATGCTCACCAAAGCTATTAAATTTTTGAAAAGGATCAGGCACATTAGTAAGTGGTTTGTGTAAATTTTTTTCTAATAATTCTTTTTGTGGAACATTGTCAGGTACTTTTCTGAGACCGTCCATATCATCTGAAAAAGTAATGATTTCGGTTGGTAAATCAGTCAAATGTTTTAGGGCATTTACAATCATCGATGTCCTTGCAACTTCTCCAAAAGTTCCTATATGTGGAAGGCCACTAGGACCATAACCGGTTTGAAGAATTATTTTGCCTTTTTTTTCTATAAAAGATTTTCTTTCCCGAAGCATTTTTTTTGCTTCAACGAAAGGCCATGCACTTGTTTTATCAAAATTCTCTTTTTTAATCATGATTAATCCAAATAAAATCTTAAATTAACGCTTTAACTTATTCTTATAGAGTTGAAATTTATTTACCATAAAATAATGTTCTATCAAAATGTCTAATTATAAAACTGTTTTTTTTACTCTCGGAATTCTTCAAATAATTCTTGGAATTTTTATGTTGATACCAATATTTGTCCAATTTTTTTTTAAAGAAATTGACTCTTCTTTTTTTGGTGCCTCAATTATTACAATTATTTTTGGTACGCTATTTTTTTTATCTAATCTTGACCATGATAAGAAGTTAAATTTACAGCAAGCTTTTTTATTAACGGCTTTATCTTGGCTTAGTATTGCAATTTTTGGCTCACTTCCTCTAATATTTTCTGAAGTCAATTTTTCATTCACTAATGCTTTTTTCGAGAGCATGTCAGGTATTACAACAACTGGTTCTACAATCATTTCAAATTTAGAGGATATGCCTAAAGCAATTTTGTTTTGGAGAGCAATACTTCAATGGTTAGGTGGTATTGGAATAATTGTTATGGCAATCACCTTGATGCCTATAATGAATGTTGGTGGTATGCAATTATTCAAAATTTCTAATAGCGACTCCTCTGAAAAAATTCTTCCTAAATCAAAAGAAATTGCTTTAAGATTAATTTATATTTATACAGGTCTTACAACACTTTGCGCAATATCATATAAAATTCTTGGGATGAACACTTTTGATAGTATAACCCATTCTATGACAACAATAGCCACTGGAGGGTTTTCAAACTATAACGATTCCATTGGTTTCTTTAACAGTTTTTCAATAGAAATTTCAGCAATGATTTTTATTATCTTAGGAAGTTTACCTTTTATCGCTTATATCAAATTCTTAAACGGTAATAGAAGAATTTTTTTTTCAGATATTCAAATTAGAACCTTTTTAAAAATAATCTTAATAAGTATTCTGATTTTATCAATTTATTTGTTTTTAGATAAATCATCTGAACTAAACTTCAGAACAGTTTTATTTAATGTAATATCAATTTTGACTGGAACTGGATATGTAAATGCGCAATTTGATAACTGGGGTGGATTTCCTTTAATTATATTTATAGGTTTAATGTTTATCGGTGGATGTGCTGGCTCAACAACCTGTGGAATAAAAATATTTAGATTTCAAATACTTTATTCATTTATTTTGAATCAACTAAAAAAAATTATTTATCCTAAGGGAATTTTTGTTCTAAAATATAACCAAAGTCCTGTTGATGATAAATTTACCGCATCAATTATCTCTTTCATTTATATGTACCTGGTAATTTTTTTTGCAATTACAGCATTATTATCTTTGACAGGTCTTGACTTTATTACTTCAATTTCTGGTGCTGCAACATCTATTTCAAATGTAGGACCTGGCCTAGGTTCAACTATTGGGCCAAATGGAAATTTTTCATCACTACCTGATGTCTCTAAGTGGATTTTAAGTTTTGGTATGATTTTGGGTAGATTGGAATTATTTGCAATCCTTGTATTATTTTTACCATCTTTTTGGAGGAATTAAATTTGATAAAAATTAAAAAAAAATCTTTGTCTGAAATGTTCTCGGTTTATTTTGACAAAAGAATGCTCAAAATTTTATTGCTCGGTGCAATTTCAGGTTTTCCATGGGTTTTGATCGGGAGTAGTCTAAGTTTATGGTTAAAAGAAGATGGATTAAGTAGATCAACTGTTGGGTGGGCTGGATTAATTTTTGCAGTTTATGCTTTTAATTATTTATGGGCGCCACTTATAGATAGAATACAAATACCATTTTTAACAAAAAAAATAGGTCACAGAAGAGGATGGATTGTTTTGATGCAAATTATCATCTTACTCTCACTTGCTTTTTGGAGTTTGCTCGATCCATCTGAAAATTTAGCTTTAGTTGTTTCGGTAGGTTTAATAATTGCTATTGCATCATCAACTCAAGACATAACAGTTGATGCTTTAAGAATTGAACAGATTGGTGAGAATGAGGGAAAATCCATGGCTGCTGGGGCTGCAATGGCGGTTGTTGGTTGGTGGACAGGATACAAATTAGGTGGAGTGCTATCATTATTTTCAGCAGATATTCTACAAAATATTGGTTTTGAAAATTATTGGCAACTAACTTTTTTAATTTTAGGGGTTTTAGTAATTTTAATGAACATTGGCTTGATGTTCGTTGATGAGGATGGAAATTTAGACAGACAAAATCAACAAAAAGAAAATGATAAATTGATATCATCTCAATTTAAAAATGAAAATATATTTACAAAATTAATAACATGGGTTGCTGGAACAATTAGTGGCCCAATTATTAGTTTTTTTAAAAAGAATGGTTTTTCGATTGCTCTAGGAATTTTAGGATTTGTTTTTTTATTTAAAGTGGGTGAGGCATTTCTTGGAAGGATGTCTATAATTTTTTATAAAGAAATAGGTTTTAGTAAATCGGATATCGCTATTTACTCCAAAACGTTAGGTTGGATCACTACAGTGACGTTTACTCTTTTAGGTGGACTTTTTGTAATAAGATCTGGCGTTTTAAAAGCAATGTTTTTTGCTGGAGTAATGATGGCAAGTACAAACCTTTTATTTAGTGTATTGGCCTGGAGCGATAAATCAGAATTTTTATTTGCTATTGCTGTTATTTTTGATGATATAGCTGCTGCATTTGCAACAGTAGCTTTTGTAGCCTTTATATCTATGCTCGTAGACAGAGCCTATACAGCAACTCAATATGCACTCTTAGCATCAATAGGCACCGCTGGTAGAACAACTTTAGCCTCCTCCTCTGGCGCCCTTGTTGATTGGTTAAATGGTGATTGGGGAATATTTTTTATTTTAACCGCGCTAATGGTAATTCCTTCATTGATAATCCTATGGATTATGAAAAATAAACTACAACTAAGTGAAAAATAATTTTTTAAATAAATTCGTAACTAACATTTACTTTAAACCATCTCCCAATTCTGAGGTGGTTTCGCAAATTTTATATGGAGAGAAATTTAAAATTCTATTGAAAAGAAAAAAATATGTAAAAATAAAAACTCATTATGACAATTATATTGGATATATAAAAAAAGATAAGTTTTTAGAAAATTTTAAACCCTCACATAAAATTTCAAAAATTAAGTCTAGAATTTTTTTTAAAAAGGGTAAAAGATTTCTGTCTTCAAACCATTATCTATATTATGGATCAGGTGTATGCGTAAGAAATGAAAATAAAAAGTATATAGAATTTGAAAAAAATAAATGGATCCAAAAAAATGATATCAAAAATATTGATCATTATGAAAAAAATTATATCAAAATATTCAAATTCTTTTTAAACACAAAATACTTATGGGGTGGAAAAACCTGTGTTGGTATTGACTGTTCAGCATTAATTCAAATCTATTTTTATTACAACAGAATATTTTTTCCAAGAGATACAAAAGACCAAATAAGATTTTGTAAAAGAAAAAGAAGTAAAAATTGGCTTAAAGGAGATATCGTATTTTGGAAAGGACATGTTGGTATATGTCTAAATAATTCTAAATTTATTCATGCTTATGGACCAAAAAAGAAGGTGATAATAATGCCAACAATACAAACGATTAAATTAATTGATAAAACTGCAAATCTAAAAGTTAAAAAAGTAAGTAGTATTAATAATATTTAATCTCTACCAAAGTCAGGTTTGTTTACATCTTGTTTTAATTTAATAATTTTAGACCTAACTTTTTTAGTCTGTGATAATTTTTTTAAAATTGATTTATTATTTTTAGAATTAATATCTTTTTTAAAAGATTTTAGGTTTTTGATAAATAAGTCTATCGCTTTTATAACATTAACTTTGTTATCAAAAAAAATATCTCTCCACATAATTTCATTTGAAGCAGCTATTCTTGAAAAATCTCTCAGTCCCCCAGCACTGTATTTAATAAGCCCAAATTTGAGTATTTTTTCAAAATCTTGAGCCGATTTAACCAAATTATAAGCTATTAAATGTGGTAAATGACTTGTGATAGAAAAAACTTTGTCATGTTTTTCTGAATTCATAATAACGGTTTTTGAGCCTATCTTTTTCCAAAAAGAAATTAAAAATTTTAAATTCTTTGAGCTTGTTTTTTTATTCTTAATTAATACACACCATTTATCCTCAAACATATCAGCTTTTCCAAATTCTGGTCCACTCACCTCTGATCCAGCGATGGGGTGACTACTTATCCAATTTATACCACGCTTCAAAAATTTTTTAATAATTTTAGATGACTCTATTTTTGAAGATCCAACATCAGTTATCAGAGTCTTTGGTGATATAGTTTTATTGATTTTAAAAATAAGTTTTTTATACTCACTTGTTGATGTACAAATAATCACCAGGTTTGAATCTACCAAGCCATCTTTTAGTGACTTAACAATTGTTCCAGGTAATCTGAGACTTTTTATTTTAGCGATATTAGATTTTGATTTTTCATAAATAAATATTTTTTTAGCTATTTTTTTTTTTGATATCTTCCTTACTAAAGAAGAGCCTAATAATCCACAGCCTATAATTAATACGTTTCTCATTTTCTAAATATATTTTGTGTTGCTTTGATAAATTTAATATTTTCTTCTTTTGACCCAATCGTTAATCGTAGCATATTTTTTATTTTATAACCTTCTTCAGTAGACCTTAAAATGATTCCTTTTTTTTTTAATTTTTTATAAAAACTATTAGCTTGTAGTTTGCATTTATTAAAATTCAATAATAGAAAGTTGGCAGAAACTTTATTTGAGCTAATATCGTAGTTGCTCAAAAAATCTTTTAATTTTGTTGCATAAAGATAATTATGTTTTACTGAACGTGAAATAAATTTTTTATCCTTAAGTGACTCAATTGCTGCCTTTTGAGCTACTTCATTAACATTGAATGGAGGTTTAATAACATTCAAAGCATTAATAATTTTTTTGGAACCATATCCCCACCCAATTCTTAAGGATGATAGTCCATAGATTTTTGAGAATGTCCTTAATATAAAAACGTTCTGCTTATTTTTGAATAAATCTAAACCAGATTTATAATCTCTATTTTGCATGTACTCTGCATAGGCATCATCTACAACAAGTAAAATATTTTTCCTCAATCTTTTTCTTAAATTAGTTAGTTCAAACTTGGTCAAGTAAGTGCCAGTTGGATTATTTGGATTAGCAATAAATACAATTTTAGTTTTATTGCTAACATTTTTAATTATTTCAGAAACAGAAACTTTAAAATTTTTTTCTTTCGCAAAGATAACTTTTGCTCCAACTATTTTTGCATATATTCTGTACATTAAAAAACTAAATTGAGGAAGAATTACCTCATCTTTTGGTTTAAGGAAAAGCTGACATAACATTTGAATAACTTCGTCTGAGCCAGCTCCACAAATTATTTTTTCTTTGTCACAATTAAATTCTTTTGAGATCTGGCTTCGTAATCTTTTAGACTTTCCATCAGGATATCTGAAAAGACTTAGTTTTTTATTTGATATTGCTTTCTTGGCCCTCACACTTACCCCTAGAGCTGATTCATTTGCTGAAAGTTTAATAATCTTATTGAAACTCTTAATAGTTGATTTGCCTGGTTGATAAGCCTCAATATTAAATTTTTTAAATTTTATAGATGTCATCTTTTAAATTTTAGCCTCTTTATAATTAAAATAACAACTTTTCATATAGTATTAGTTCAAATATTTTTAAAATTGACATACTAAATAACATCTTGTACAAAATTTATGCGCTGATTTACCTGAATTGCGAGCGCTTTAAAAAAACCGCTAAAAAAGTTTTTTTTCTCACAATTCAATAATTAGCATTAAAAATTATGAATATTAAAGAGAATATAAAAACACTTGTAATTAAAAAACCATTAAAACTTGATTGTGGTAAAACTATTAATAATTTTCCACTCGCGTATGAAACTTATGGTTCGCTTAATGAAAATAAAGATAATGCAATCCTTGTTTTTCATGCGCTTACTGGTGATCAATTTGTTACGGGTATCAATCCTGTCACAAAAAAAGATGGTTGGTGGTCTTACGCAGTGGGTCCAAACAAATCAATAGACACAAATAAATATTTTGTTATTTGTGCAAATGTTATAGGTGGTTGTATGGGCTCATATGGTCCAAGCCACAAAAATCCTGATACAAATAAAATCTATGGCACCGATTTTCCTGTGATTACTATTAATGACATGGTTAATGCACAAGTGAATTTATTAGATCATTTTAATATAAAAAAACTTTTTTCAGTTGTTGGTGGATCGATGGGAGGAATGCAAGTTTTGCAATTTATTAGTAATTATCCAGATAAAGCTAGTACAGTAGTTCCAATCGCGTGTACCTCTAGTCATTCTGCTCAAAATATTGCTTTTAATGAGTTGGGTAGACAAGCGATAGCATCAGATCATAATTGGTCAGACGGAAAATATTTATCTAACAACACTCTTCCTGATAAAGGGTTATCAGTAGCGAGGATGGCTGCTCATATAACTTATTTGTCCAAAAAAGGTTTACAAGAAAAATTTGGAAGAAAGCTTCAAGAAAGAGATGCTCTTAAATTTGGATTTGATGCAGATTTTCAAATAGAGAGTTATTTAAGATATCAAGGATCGGTTTTTGTAGATCGATTTGATGCTAACAGTTATCTTTATATCACAAGAGCAATGGATTATTTTGATCTAGTTAAACAATTTGATGGTAATTTATCTAGTGCATTTAAAAAAACTAGGGCAAAGTTTTTTGTAATATCTTTCACATCAGACTGGCTTTATCCAACTCAAGAAAATAAAGATATTGTTATCGCTCTTAATGCAATTGGTGCTGACGTTGGATTTGTTGAAATAAAATCTGACAAAGGACATGATTCTTTTTTGTTAGATGTTCCAGACTTTTTGAAAACCCTTAAAAATTTTTTAGATAAATCTTACTCTGAGAGATAACATTGAAAACAGAATATAAAATAATAGTTGATTTAATAGAGGAAAAAACAAGAGTTTTGGATGTTGGTTGCGATGATGGCACATTAATGGAGTCATTAAAAAAAAATAAAAATGTTGATGCGAGAGGAATTGAGATTTCAAAAGATAAAGTTCAAACCTGCGTATCAAAAGGACTTACTGTGATTGAAGGAAACGCAGAATTGGATTTAAAACAATTTCCAGATGACTCTTTTGATTATGTTGTCCTAGGTCAAACTTTACAAGCTTTCGTAAATCCTGAAATTGTTATAAAAGAACTTTTAAGAGTTGGAAAGAAAGCAATCATAACAATTCCAAATTTTGGTCATTGGAAAGTAAGATTAAATTTACTTATCAAAGGAACTATGCCAATCACAGAATCATTGCCAAATGATTGGTATAACACACCAAATATTCATATGTGTACGATTAAGGATTTTGTTAAATTTTCAAAAATTATAAACTTCAAAATCTTTAAATCTTTAGCCCTGACTAATAAAAATATATCAAATATTAATAATTCTAATTTATTTTATAAAAATTTATTTGCAGAATTAGGTATATTCTTAATTGAAAAATAAGATGAGAGTAGAAATAATTAAGTGTTTACAGGACAATTATAGTTACTTGCTAATCGATGACACTAAAAGTATTGGATGTGTTGTTGATCCTGGTGAGGCAGCTCCAATTATCAAATATGTTGAAAGTAATAATATTGAGTTAAAATATATTCTTAATACTCATCATCATTATGATCATGTAGGTGGCAACTTAGAATTAAAGAGGAGATATAATTCTAAAATAGTTGGATTTAAAGAGGATAAAAATCGTATTCCAGAAATTGATGTGCTTGTTGAAGATAATCAAAAATGGAAAGATGAAAATTTTGAAGCAAAAATTTATCACATACCAGGTCATACAAGTGGGCATATCGCTTTTCATTTTTTTTTAGAAAAAAAAATTTTTACCGGGGATACCTTGTTTTCTTTAGGATGTGGCAGAATTTTTGAGGGAACTTATGAACAGATGTTCAATTCATTAAAAAAGATAAAAGAACTTCCAAAAGATACACAGATATATTGTGGTCATGAATATACATTACAAAATTCTAAATTTTGTGAATCGAACGATCCTGATAATTCAAATTTAAAGAGGAAAATTGAAAAAATTAGAGAAAAAATAAAAAATGGCCAACCTACTATTCCATCCATTTTA
>CABYNK010000002.1 GCA_902520355.1 uncultured Pelagibacteraceae bacterium | reverse complement strand
CAAAATAGTTTTAATTATTTTTGCTCTAATATTTTTCTATTCGTGCAGTAAAGAAACTGAAAATATAAAATTAATAAAAGAGACTGATCAAAAAATAGAGATGATATCAGCATATGAGAAAGGTATGGATTTATTTGAAATTGGTGATTACTTTGCTTCAAGTAAAAAATTTTTAGAAGCTGAAATTCTACTTCCACAATCGCAATGGGCACCTAAATCAGTTTTAATGGCTTCCTACTCTTATTACATGCAAAGTTATTATAGTTTGGCTATCGATAATATCAAAAGATATTTTAAAACTTATCCTAATGATACAAATAAGGCTTATGCACATTATCTTTTAGCGATTTGTTATTATGAAACTATTGAGGGTGAAAAAAAAGATTTAGCACCTTTAATTTTATCAAAAAATGAATTCAATTATGTAATTAAAAATTTTCCTAACACTGATTATGCTTACGATGCAAAATTTAAAATTGATTTAATTAATGATATTCTTGCTGCAAAAGAGGTCTATATTGGTAGACATTATATTAAGAAAAAAAAATGGATACCTGCTCTTAATAGGTTTAAGAATGTTTTAAAAGAATATGAAACTACAATTCACGTTGAAGAAGCAATACATAGATTGGTAGAAATTTATTACAAATTAGGTATGGAGGAAGAGTCACTAAAATATGCATCATTGTTAGGTTATAATTATAATTCAGGAGAATGGTATAAAGAAACTTATAAAATTTTTAATAGAAAATATGAAATTACAGTTCCTGAAAAAAGAAAAGAAAAAAGTAAAATTTTAAGTAAAATTAAGAGTCTTTTTTAAAAAATGCCCAATGATAAGATTAATCAAAAATACTTACAAAAGATAAGACTATTTCAAAAACATAATAAGCATTATTATGATTTAAATAATCCTTTAATCAGTGATAAAGAATTTGATGAATTAAAGTTAGAAATAATTAAATTAGAGCAAAAATATAAATATCTAAATAATACTAATTCTCCATCCAATTCAGTAGGTTTTAAACCATCAAAAGTTTTTAAAAAAGTAAAACATTCAGTTCCAATGCTTTCTTTGGGCAATGCTTTTGATGAAAATGATTTGATAAATTTTGAAAAAAAGATTTTAAATTTTTTAAATGAAGACAAGAATTTCAATATAATATACAGCGCAGAGCCTAAAATTGATGGTATATCAGCCTCTTTAATTTACAAAAATGGAAAATTTATTACTGGTTTGTCTAGGGGTGATGGAAAAGAGGGAGAGGATATTACTGAAAATTTGAAAACAATTAAAGATATTCCATATCTCATAAAATCAAAAAATTTTCCAAAAGAAATTGATATAAGAGGTGAAGTATTTATACAAAATAGTGATTTTGAGAAATTAAAAAATAAGTTTGCTAATCCAAGAAATGCAGCCTCTGGATCTTTAAGGCAGAAAGACCCCAAAGAAACAAAAAAAATTCCTTTAAAATTTATTGCTTATACCTTTGGATATGAGCAAGGTTTGAAAGCTACATCACAAAATGAATATTTAAAAAATTTAAAGGAATGGGGTTTTAAAACTAATCCTTTAAATAAAACTTTAGAAAAAATAGGGAATTTAATGATCAATTATCATGAAATTGAAAAAAAAAGAGACGATATTGATTTTGATATTGATGGGATCGTTTATAAAGTTAATAATTTTCAATTACAAAAAAGATTAGGGAACGTTGCTAATGCTCCAAGATGGGCTATTGCTCATAAATTTTCAGCCAATAGCGGAATTTCAAAAATAAAAGATATTGAAATTCAAATTGGCAGAACTGGAGCATTAACACCAGTAGCAAAAATCAATCCAGTAAATATCGGAGGAGTAGTTGTTTCTAATGCAACTTTACATAATGAGGAAGAAATAAATAGAAAAGACATAAGAGTGAATGATACAGTTTTAATTGAAAGAGCTGGCGATGTAATACCACATGTAATTTCTGTGGATTTAAAGATGAGGAATAAAGATTCAAAAAAATTTGATTTTCCTCTTACATGTCCATCTTGTGGTTCAAAAACTATTAAAGATTTTAACTTTACAACTAAAAAGGAGGATGCAGTAAGAAGATGCTCGAGTGAAGGATATGAGTGTAAAAAAATGTCTATAGAAAAAATTAAACATTTTGTCTCAAAAGAAGCTTTTAACATCGAGGGTTTTGGTAAAAAGATAGTTGAGAATTTTTGGAATTTGAATTTAATCAAACTTCCCCCAGATATATTTAAACTTGATTTTAAGAAAATAGAAAGTTTGGATGGGTGGGGCAAACAATCCGTTGCTAATTTAAAATATTCAATAAATTCAAGAAAAAAAATTTCTTTTGAAAAATTTGTCTATGCCTTGGGCATTAGGCATATTGGCTTAGAAAATGCTAAAATCATATCTAAGAACTTAAAATCGCTTAAAAATTTTTTAGCGCTCTCAAAAAAAAGTAATTTTGATGATCTAATGAATATAGATGGAATAGGTGAAACTCAGATTAATTCAATTAAAAATTTTTTTAACAACGATACAAATTTTAAAGTGTTGAAAAATTTGGATGAATTACTTGAGGTAAAAGACGCAGAAGCACCTAAAGCTGGTGGTTCATTAAACAATAAAACATTTATGTTTACAGGTAAACTATCAAACATGAGCCGTTCTGAGGCAAAATCATTAATAGAGAAAAATTCGGGATCAATAGTTAGCAATGTTACGAAAAAACTTGATTATCTTATCATTGGTGAAAAACCAACTAATAGGAAAGTTGATGCAGCAAAAAACTTGGGTGTAAAAATTTTAGACCAGTCCACTTGGTTAAAGATGCTTAAATAAAACTTGCTAACCATTTTTTTTCATTTCTGTTTAAAAATGGGGATATTTTTGAGTAAACTTTGAGGTGATAATTAAAAAGATAATTTTTTTCTTGTTTAGTTAAAAGGTTAAAATTTATTAACTCTTTTTCTATTGGAGCCAAAGTTAAATTCTCGAATGTCAGCTTTCTTCCAATTTTTTTTACATATACTAAGTTTTCAATGCGAATTCCAAATTTATCCTTTTTATAATAACCTGGTTCATTACTAAGTATCATACCTTTTTGAATTCTTACTGAATTTGATTTTGAGATAGCTTGAGGTCCCTCGTGGACATTAAGAAAAAAACCAACTCCATGTCCTGTGCCATGACTATAATCTAAACCGTCTTTTTTAAGAAATTTTCTTGCATCTTTGTCAATGAGTTTTCCAATTTTTTTTTTATTAAGGTCAGTTTGAGCAACAGCAATATGTCCTTTTAAAACATTTGTAAAAATATTTTTTATATTTTTATTTTGATTTCCAAAACAGATAGTTCTTGTAACATCTGTTGTACCAAATTTATATTGACCTCCAGAGTCACATAGGAATATTTCATTTCTTTTTAAGAGTTTCGTATTATTTTTCGTAGCTCTGTAATGGACTATTGCTCCATTTTTTCCACTTCCTGCAATTGTATTGAAACTTGGAAATAAATATTTTGAATTCATTCTCCTAATTTTTTCTAATTTTTTTTGAGCATCAACTTCAGTTATATTCAACTTTTTTAAATTTTTTATCCAGTAAATAAATTTAGTTAATGCAATTCCATCTATAACATGAGTGTTAATCATATTTTTGATTTCAATATTATTTTTTATAGACTTAAGAATATAAATAGGGTCTTCTTTTTTTGTTATTTTAAATTTTTTTTCTATTACTTTTTCCAAATATAAAGAACATGTTTTTTCATCTATTAAAATGGTTCCCTTTTTCATTCTATTAAAAAAATTTAGAATATATCTTGGATCAATTATCTGGTTTTGTTTAAGTTTTTTCTCACTTAAAAGTTTTGTTGTCTTATTCTTTTCAACAATTAAGAAAACACGTTTTTCTTTTGTAAGTAAAAGATTACTATTTGGTATTGGGCTTGTTGGACTATCGTATCCCCTAATATTCAATAGCCATGCAACATTTTCTGGTGCTGTAATAAATAAATAATCATACTTATTTCTTTTTAGAAAAGATGAAACTCTAGAAACTTTATTGTGATAGCCTTCACCAGCTATGGTTTTATCAATTGAGTAAAAAGAGGATTCTTTTTTATTCTGTATTTTCGAAATTTTATCAACAAGATTTTCTTTTATGATAGTAATTTTATTATTTTTTAAAAAAAATTTTTTAATTTGATTTGAGGTAAACAATGTAGGATCAATTCCTAAATTTAAATTTTTAAAAACACTTGTATTAATAATTTTTGAATAATCCAAAATTTTAAAATCCTTACCACTTTCGATTTTACTTTGGATCGTATATCTTCCATCAACAAATAGGTAATTTCTGCTTTTCAAAATTACTGCACAACCTGCAGATCCTGTAAAGTTTGTAATAAATTTAAGTCGATCTTTATTAGAATATTCGGAGAAAAATTCATCATTTTTTGGCACAACATACCCATCAATTCCATATTTTATAAATTGACTTCTGAGTTTATTTATTCTCTTTTTTATCATTTAATTCTCTTTTGGTATCGAATCCAACCAGGACTTCTTGTAGAATCATCGTCTAATTCAAAATCTTGATTAAATTCAAATTCTTCAAATGTATCTTTGCTTTCATCAAAATATGAATTTTTTTCTAAAATATTTTCTGGAAGTTCATCAATAAATCTTGATGCCATGCTATCTATCCAATCACCTTGATAAAACCTATTCATTGAAAATGAGATAATTGCATTTCTTTTAGCCCTAGTTATTCCCACATAAGCTAATCTTCTTTCCTCTTCTAAACCATTTTGTCCTTTTTCCTCAATTGATTTTTGATGAGGAAATAGTCCTTCTTCCCAACCAGGTAAAAAAACTACATCGAATTCTAATCCTTTGGCAGCATGCATAGTCATCATATTGATTTTTTCACCCTCCCAATCTTGATCAATAGAAGTTGCAAGAGACACATGATCTAAAAAACTCTCTAAGTTATCAAACTCTTTCATGGCACTTAATAATTCTTTAATGTTTTCCAAGCGATTTTCGTTCTCAAGATCCTTTTTATTTTTTAACATTGCAGAGTATCCAGACTCATCCAAAAGAATTTGTAATAATTTTACATGATTAAAATTTTTTATTTTCAAATCATTCCTCCATTTAGAAATTAAATCTAAAAATAAATTCAAACCTATTTTTGCTTTTGGTTTTATCAAATTTTGCTCTATCATTTTTCTTGATGAACTCTCTAAACTAATCTTATTTTTTTTTGAGTATTCGTGTATTATTTTAATTGTGCTTTCACCGATAGACCTTTTAGGATTATTTACTATTCTTTCAAAAGCTAGATCATCTTTTTCTTGGTTAATTAACCTTAAATAAGCTACACAATCTTTTATTTCTGCTCTCTCATAAAATTTAATTCCTCCTAAAATTCGATAAGGCATACCAATCTTTAAAAATCGTTCTTCAAATTCCCTTGTTTGAAAAATAGCTCTAACTAAAATTGCCATATTATTCAGTGAATATTTCTTTTTAATTTGCTCTACTTCATCTGAAATCCCTATTGCTTCATCTTTTCCATTCTTAAAACAATTTAATTTTATTAAGTCTCCTTCATCCATTGTAGATTTTAAAGTTTTACCAACTCTATTCTGATTATTGGAGATTAACGATGAGGCTACAGATAAAATATTTTTTGAGGATCTATAATTCTCCTCTAGCCTTATTATTTTTGTATTTTCGTAAATCTTATCAAAATCTAGAAAATTTTTAATTTCAGCTCCTCTCCAACTATAAATTGATTGATCATCATCTCCTACACAACATATATTCTTATTTTTTTCTGCTAATAAATTAAGCCATCGACTTTGTATAAAATTCGTATCTTGATATTCATCAACAAGAATGTATTTGAAATTTTTTGAATAAATGTCTCTTATATCTTTATTTTTTTCCAAAATTTTAACTGAATGTAAGATTAGATCTCCAAAATCACAAGCATTCAACTCAATCAACTTTTGTTGGTAAATTTTATAAACAGGTAAGATCGTTTTTTCATGAATATCTTTAGAATTAATTTTCACTTCACTTGGATATAGGCCTTTATTTTTCCACTTATCAATAATTGCAATAACATATCTGGGAGCCAGTTGTTTGACATCTATATTTTCTGCTTTACAAATATTCTTAATCAATCTGATTTGATCGTCAGTATCAATAATTGTAAAATTTGAATTTAAATTTACTGCTGGAGCATGCTTTCTAAGTAATTTTGCGCATATTGAGTGAAATGTTCCCAGCCAAGATAAACCAACTGCAGAAGATCCTAGAATTTTACATACTCTGTTTTGCATTTCCTTTGCTGCTTTATTTGTGAAAGTCACAGCAAGAATTTGATTAGGAAAAGCATTTTTATTTTTTATTATGTGAGCAATTCTACTTGTTAAAACCTTTGTTTTTCCAGATCCAGCTCCAGCAACTATTAATAATGGTCCATCTAAAGCTAAGACAGCTTGTTTTTGGGCCTCATTAAGATTTTTTAAATAATCAGAGTTTACCATTTGAATAATTTAATTATAAGTCAGTCAATTTATGTTTAATTTTAATAAAAAAAAGTTTCGAAAAATAATATCACCAATTAACACGTTATTAGATAATTTTTTTGGTAATTTCAAAAGTTCTAATAAGCACGCACCTATAAAGAAAAAATTTAACTATCTAGATAACAAGATTGAAAGTTTTTTTGATAAGATTCGAAATTTAAAGAAATACAATCAGAGCAAGAAAAAATTTTATTATTTAGATAATAAGGTAGCCATTTCCGTTGCATGTTCTGTGTTACTTTTTTTTAGTTATTTTTTAATTCCAGTGTTTTACGAAGAGGATAAAATTAAAACCTCTTTAATAAATCAAGTTTCGGATAAATACGATATTAACATAGTATTTAATGAGAAAGTAAAATACGGATTATTCCCTAGGCCCTTTTTTTACACTAAAAATTTAGATATTAAATACAATAACAAAATTTTAGCTAAATCAGGTTATACAAAGTTTTACATTTCTTTTAATAATTTTTTTTTATCAGAAAACATCTCAGCAAAAAATTTAGTATTTCAAGATACAGAATTTAATATCAACTCAAATAATATTAGTTTTTTTCTTAAGGCTTTAAATAGTTCTGATAAAGAAAATCATTTTATTTTTAAAAAATCTAAATTTTTTTATAAAGATCAAAATGAAGATTTATTATTTTTATCAAAAATAAATAATTTTAGTTTTTTTTATGATGATGTTAATAATTTTCAAAAAGTAAAATCAAATTTTGAAGTATTTAATATTCCATTCAAATTAGATATTTTGAAAAATGTCTCTGATAAAAATAAAAATATCAAATTATCCTCAAAAAAAATTAGATTAGATATTGAAACTTCTGTTGAATATGATGAAGCTAAAATAAGTGGTTTTTTTGATATTGCTACAATCAATAAAAGAAATGTATTTAGATATGTAATTGAAGATAACTCTTTAAATTTTTTATCTTCAGAAAAAGATTTCAAGGGTGAGGTGAATTTTAAACCATTCTATTTTTCAACCGATCTTAATTTTAATTATATTAGTCAAAAAAAAATATTTCAAAGTGAGTCTTTGCTTATAGATTTATTAGACTCTGAATTGTTAAATAATCCAAATTTAAATGCATCAATAAATATTAAAATTGATAAAATTGACAAATTTGAATACTTACAAGATTTTGTCTCTAAAATACACTTGGGTGATGGAAGAATCTTAATGAAAAACTTTAATACTCAATGGAATAACTCTGTATTAATAAAATCTAACGAAATAGAGTTCCTAAATGATATAGATGGTAAAAAATTAGTTGGTGAAATTATTTTCAATTTTGAAGATATAGAGAAATTTTTTAGATACTTTCAAATAAAAAGAAATTATAGAGATGTTTTTGAAACAATAAAATTAGATTTTGTCTATGATCTTACTCTTGATAAACTAACCTTGAATAATTTAAAAATTGATAACAAATCTTCAAAAAAAATAGATAAATTTCTAAATCAATACAACGAAAGTGAAATGAATTCCTTTAATAAAGTTACTATAAGAAATTTTATAAAGGAATTTTTTATTATTTATGCAGGATAAATCATTTTTTTTGGGTCAACAATTTTATTGTAATCTTTTTCACTTATAAGTTTGGATTTAAGCGCCTCATGTTTGAGAGTTGTTTTATTTTTAAGAGCTAGCTTAGCTATTTTAGCTGAGTTATCATAACCAATATGTGGTGCGAGAGCAGTAACTAACATTAAAGAATTATCTAAATATTCTTTTATTTTGATCTTATCGGCTTTTAGTCCTCTTATACAATAAAGTGAAAAATTTTTTATACTGTCTGATAAAAGATTGATAGATTGTAAAATATTATGAGCAATTAAAGGCTTAAATACATTCAACTCAAAATGCCCATGTGATCCAGCCATTGTTATTCCGTTATGATTACCTATTACTTTTACACAAACCATAGTGACTGCCTCCGATTGAGTAGGGTTTACTTTGCCTGGCATTATTGATGAACCTGGCTCGTTTGCTGGCAATATCAATTCTCCATACCCTGCCCTTGGACCCGAACCTAGAAATCTAATATCATTGGCAATTTTCATCAAGCTAACTGCGGCAGTATTTAAAGTACCTGAGAAGTTTACGATTTCATCATGTGCAGCAAGAGCTGCAAATTTATTTTTTGTAGGTTTGAATGGAAGTTTTGTAATTTTTCTAATTTCATTAATTATTTTTTTATCGAAATTTTTTTTACTATTTATTCCAGTTCCTACAGCAGTACCTCCCTGTGCAAGAGAATAAATTTCATTTAAAGCCATGCTAATCCTATTAATACAGTCATGAATTTGAGATTGATAACCTGAAAATTCTTGACCTAAAGAAAGTGGTGTTGCGTCCTGTAAATGAGTTCTTCCTACTTTAATAATATTTTTAAAATTTGATATCTTCTTTTTAAGTTCTTGATCTAATAATTTAAGGGATGGCAACAATTTATTTTTTGTTTCAATAGCTATAGCAATATGCATTGCGGTTGGAAAAACATCATTTGTGGATTGAGATTTATTTACATGATCATTGGGATGAATAGGTTTTTTAGACCCCTTTTTACCTCCTAATTTTTCAATGGCTCTATTAGCAATAACTTCATTTACATTCATATTAGTCTGTGTGCCAGAACCTGTTTGCCAAACTTTTAACGGAAAGTGCTCATCAAGTTTTCCAGCAATGACTTCATTAGAGGCTGTAATTATTGCATTTGAAATTTTTGGTGGAAGTTGTTTTTCTTTTAAATGTACTTTTGCAGCTGCTTTTTTTATAATTGCTATAGATTTGATTAAAATTGGTCTTACTAAAAAATCTCCAATATCGAAATATTTTTTTGATCTTTGTGTGGAGGCTCCCCAGTATTTATCATTAGGAACATTAATTGATCCAATACTGTCAAATTCTTTACGAAATTTCATTGATAATTCTTTGACATTTATATATTAAAAAATGGATAACTAACAGGAGCAAAATGACAAATTTTGAAAAAGTAGGTATTTTTATGAAAACTTTTGGCCAAGAAGTTAAAAAAAATTCTTCATTTAGCACAGAGAAGATAAATCAACTAAGATTGAGTCTTATTGAGGAAGAACTTAATGAATTAATAGAGGCAATGAATAAAAAAGATTTAGTTGAAGTAGCTGACGCATTAACAGATATCCTTTATGTAACCTATGGTGCAGGACATGCTTTCGGTATAAATCTTGATAAATGTTTTGAGGAAGTTCAAAATTCAAATATGAGCAAATTAGATAATAATGGTAAACCAATCTATGATTATAATGGAAAAGTAATGAAAGGTCCTAATTACTTTAAGCCAGATCTAAGTAAGTATATTAAATAGTTTGCAAGGGGCGTTCTGTTGCCAGGTGCCCCGAACCCCGTTTACCTAATTAACAAAGTTAATTAAGCAGCAAGTGCGTAACTTTCGTTAGCAATTATAAATTAGCCCTTTACGGAGGAACAATTCCGAACGAAAGAATAGCCTTTAGTCACTCGTCGAATCTAGTTCACCCCCATAAGTTGTAAATGGTGGAGGTGGTGGGTACTGCCCCCACGTCCGCAATGGTTATTACGAAATTCGTTTATCGTCATAGTTGGAAATCCAACTTTATTAATATAAAAGGAATTACTAGAGATTCAATAACAATCATGAAATTAACAAAAGATCAAATTGCAGAGATAAAGAGTCAACAATCACAAAGTAATTCAACAAAAAGAGTAACTGTGCCTGAATTGGAAAAAATTCTTTATGAAGCGATTCCTGCTCTTGACCATGGTTTTGTAAGGGTTGTTGATTATATGGGAGACGACACCTCAATAGTTCAATCAGCAAGAGTTTCATATGGTAAAGGCACCAAACAAGTTTCCACAGATTCGGGTTTGATTAAATATTTAATGCGTCATTGGCATAGCACACCATTTGAAATGTGTGAAATTAAATATCATATCAAACTTCCGATTTTTATAGCTCGTCAATGGATTAGACATAGAACTGCAAATGTAAACGAATATTCTGCAAGGTATTCAATTTTAGATAAAGAATTTTATTTACCCACCAAAGAAAATCTTGCCGCTCAATCAAAATCTAACAGACAAGGCAGGGGAGATGTATTGGAAGGGGATCAAGCAAATGAGGTTTTAGAACTTTTAAAGAATGATGCTGAACGAACATATGCAAATTATGAAACAATGCTCAATGAAAAATATGATGGATCTACTATAGATGATAATAAAAAAGGGTTGGCAAGAGAACTTGCAAGAATGAACCTGACATTAAACACTTACACACAGTGGTATTGGAAAACAGATTTATTAAACCTTATGAATTTTTTAAGATTAAGAGCCGATCATCATGCTCAATATGAAATTCGAGTATATGCAGATATAATGTTAGACACTTTAAAGAGATGGGTCCCAATTACTTACGAAGCATTTATGGATTATAGAGTTGGTGGCACAGAAGTTTCAGCAAAGGGAAAAGTTATCATTCAGAAACTTATCAAAGGTCAAGAAGTTAATGTTGATAGCTCTGGACTCTCCAAAAGAGAGTGGAATGAGCTGATGATAGCCTTTGATCTTCAAGAAAAAATTGTTTAAATTAGGCTTACCTCTTTAATTTAAAAGGCATAATAATACTTAAAATTATTATATGAAAAATAATGATACAATTTCAATTATAATTCCCACTTACAAAGGTGAAAAAAGTCTTTCCGACCTAGTTGAAGAATTAGTAAATGTTTTTAACGAATATAAAATTGAGATAGTTATTATAAATGACTGTAGTCCAGATAATTTAACACACAATATTTGTTTAGAGTTGTGTTCAAAATTTTCCGATAAAATTACTTATTTGAAACTTTCAAAAAATTTCGGAGAACATAATGCAATAATGGCGGGTTTGCGTAACTGTGAGGGCGATATTGCAATAATAATGGATGATAATCAAATTATACCAAGTGAAGCAGTGAGATTAGCAGAGTATACTTTAAAAAATAAGTTTGACGTTGTGTTTTGCAAGTACACTGAAAAAAAGGACTCATTTTTAAGAAATTTGATGAGTAAAATAGCAAATTATAGCGCGGAGATATTTTTAAAAAAACCCAAAGATATTTACTTTAGTAGTTTTAAAGCAATTAAAAAAGATTTAATCAATCAAATTACAAAATACAAAGGACCTTTTCCATATATAGATGGACTAATTTTATCAGCATCAAACAACCTAGGATCATTTGAGGTGACACACTCGTTAAGAAAAAAAGGTCAATCCAGTTACACTCTGGGTAAATTAGCGAGACATTATGCGAACCTAATAACTAATTTTTCTACTGTTCCAATACATATATTTTCTATTATCGGTTTTTTTTTAACAATAGTTAGTTTTTTATTTATTCTTTCAATTATTGTAGAAAAAATTTTAAATCCAAATCTACCTTTAGGATACTCAACTATAATAAGTGTAATATTTTTCTTCTCAGGTGTGCAAATGCTCTTCCTTGGACTTATAGGAGAATATGTTGGAAAAATATTGAAAAACGTGAATAAAGAGGAGCAGTATATAATTAATTATATCAAAAAAAAAAATAAATAATTAAAAATTATTTATTAGTTTTATCACTCTTTCAACATCATTAATTCTTAGTTCAGGATACATAGGTAAAGAAAAAATTTGTTTTGATAACTTATCTGTAATTTTTAATTTTTCTTTTTTTTTATGTAAATGCTTATAACCTTTCATTGAATGAATTGGGAAAGGATATGAAATATTACAAAAAACATTATTTTTTTTTAAATAACTCATAAACTTATTACGTTGAGCATGCCTGACGACATAAATATAATAACCGTGAAAATTATTTTTACCTTCGATTGGTTTAATTAGTTTGTCACTATTAATGTTTTCATTATAAATTTTAGCTATTCTTCTTCTTTTGATAATATTTTGATTTAATTTGCTTAATTGAAAATTCAATATTGCAGCTTGGACCTCGTCTAATCTTGAATTTACACCATGAAATTCTGAATAATATAGTTTTGACATTCCATATTTCCTTAATTTTCTTGCTTTAATAAAATAATTCTTATTATTAGTAACTACCATGCCACCATCACCATATGCTCCTAAAATTTTTGTAGGATAAAATGAAAAAGCAGCTAAATCACCATGAGAACCACTTGGCTTACCTTTATAAAGAGAACCTGCTGACTGGGCACAATCTTCAATAACTTTTAAATTAAATTTTTTAGCAATTTTGTTAATTCTTTCGTAATCTGCTGATTGACCGTAAAGATTTACAGGAATTATAGCTTTAGTTTTTTTATTTATTTTTTCCTCAATTTTTGAAACATCAATTAAAAAATCTTTTTCATTGATATCAACAAAAATCGGTTTTGCTCCACATTCTACAATTGCACACACTGTTGGAACTGCAGTGTTTGAGACAGTGATTACTTCATCATCTTTTTTAATACCTGCAGCCATCAATGCGATTCTTAAAGCATCAGTGCCACTATTTACACCTACACCATATTTATTATTTGTAAATTTTGAAAAATTATTTTCAAAGTTTAATACTTCTTTTGAGAGCACTAAGGATCCAGATTTAAACACTTTATCAACTAAATTTAGAATTTTTTTTCTCTTTTTTTTATAATCTTCTAAATAGCTCCAAACAAAAATATTATTCGATTTCATTTTTTTTCTTATTAAAATTAATCATCTTATCGGCACCATAACCAAAAAATAATGAGGCATAAATAAACGCTGGTATAAAATATCTAGTATTTCCATTCCATGAAACAAGACCATAAAAATATATAATAGACAATGATAAAAATAATAATAAGTTAAATTCTTTTTTTTTAATCATTTGAATGAGTCCAAGCATACACACAAAATATAAAACTGAAGAATAAATTATTCTATATTTAACAAGTTCATTATGTTTATCGCTAAAATAATAAATTTCTCCAGATCTAAAATTATGGTCAGAATAGATATGAAAAGGATTTAATAAAGTAATATGAAGAGAATTTTTTATTATTCTGTAAAAAAATTCAGCTGGATAATCAAAAATATACTCAACTGTTCTTTGTCTAATAAAATTGTCAAATTTTATTTTATCTTCCTCTGAAATAGTATCTCTATAGTCAAGCCATTTTGGAGCATTATAATTATTTCCATTTTCAGAATATAAAGATTTTAACTTTACAGCATCAAAAGGTATTGAGTTTTCATTAAGCCAATTTAACACTACTTTTCCCTCTGATTCTACAAATTCTCTATGAGATATATTTAGTTTTTTTGATACCACATGAGTAACCATATCATTGAATATGTTTACTTTAGAGTCCGCAGTCATGATATAAAATTTTCCTGATCTAAAATAATTATTAAAACCTAAAATAGATTGAACTAAAATAAAAAGTAATAACATTATAGTGAATTTCGGAAAAATTCTCTTTTCCTTTATTAAAATGAAATAAATAAAAATAAAAAAAATATAAAAAATGGAGTATTCTTTTTGCAAACTTAAGATTGCTAGAAAAAAACCTATTAATCCAAAATTTAAAATAGAATTTTCTTTTTTTAGTATTAAAGCCATTAATAATATTTGGATAGAAAAAAAAATTGATTCACTCCAAAAAGTTGAGTGATATTGATTTATTGTCGGCTCCAAACATAGAAATGAAATAATAAAGAATATAATATTCTTATTTATTTGCTTAGATAAAGATAAGTAAAAAACCCAAACACTAAAGAAATAAATAAAACATTGAAAAAAAAGATATTTGAAATGTATGTTTGTATTAATTTTTATTTTGCTTTCATCCTCAAATAAATTTAGGTCAAAAATATAGTAATAAGCAGCCATAACTCTTGGAGGCAAATATTTTGTGTAGTGTTCTCTACCAGTTTCAAAAAAATTTATACCTGACTTGAGCTGATTCTTTATTTCATCACCATGACTTAAATATCGATAAACATCATATTTAATCATCTTGTGATAGGAAATTCCGTCTTTGGAAATTATATTTTTGTCGTGATTTTTAATATTATATATTGATAAAATTATTGATAATAAAAAACTAATTAAGATTACCAATAACACTCTATTTTTTTTTATCATTTATAATTAATAATTGATCAATCTTTTACTAAAAAATTAAAAATAGATAGATTTAATTTTATTTGCAAAATCTAAATAAATTTTAGAAATTTCATGATTAGGACTTTCCTCTACTATTGGTTTCCCTAAATCACCAGATTTTCCTACCTCAGGATTAATTGGTATTTCACCTAAAAATTCTTTTTTAAATTCTTCTGCAGTCCTTTTTACTCCTCCATCACCAAAAATATTATATTTTTTTCCATCATCTCCATTAAAGTAACTCATGTTATCAATAAGACCTAAAATTTTTACTCCAAGTTTATCAAACATTCTTATACCTCTTATTACATCTAACAAAGCCACCTCTTGAGGAGTAGAAACGATAATAGCTCCATCCATTTTTATTTCTTGTGAAAATGTTAATTGTGTATCTCCGGTTCCTGGAGGCATATCAATTATTATGAAATCTAAGTCTTTCCAATTAACTTTTTGCGTGAAAGTTCTAATTGCACTTGTTACCATTGGTCCTCGCCAAATCATAGGTGTTTGCTGATCAGTAAGGAACCCGATGGACATACATTGAATATTGTACTTAACTATAGGGTCTAATTTTTGTCCGTCACTTTTTGGTTTTTCATTAATTCCTAACATTTTAGGTATTGATGGACCATAAATGTCGGCATCCAATATACCCACTTTACATCCAACTTTATTAAGAGCTAAAGCTAAGTTTGTAGCAAAAGTAGATTTTCCAACACCCCCTTTTGCACTGGAAATAGCGATAGTAAACTTGGTGCCTTTAATTGAATTTTTGACTGGTAATTTACCACTCATTTTAGTTCTCATTGCGTCACTTAATTCAGGTTTTTCCTTTGGCATTATTAGATCTTAACTTGTTTTTCTACATAAAGACATTATATAGATTGCCGTATGCCAGATGAATTTAGACAAAGTGGAGGAAGTCCTTGGGGAACACCCCCTGGAGGCAGTGGCGGAAGCGGTAATGGCTCAGGCCGAGGTCCAACTCCACCAGATATAGACAAAATTATTAGAGAATTTCAAGAAAAGATAAAAAAATTTTTACCAGGAGGAAGTTCCTCTGGAGGCAAGCAAGCAATTTTAGTCTTAATGATTTTAGGGTTTGTTTGGCTGGCAAGCGGCCTTTATAGAGTTTTACCAGATGAACAAGGTGTAGTTTTAAGATTTGGTAAATTTGTAAAAACGACTCAACCCGGATTAAATTATCATATTCCTTTTCCCGTAGAGTCTGTGCTTACTCCAAAGGTTACAAAAGTTAATAGAATTGATATTGGTTTTAGATCTGAAAGAGATAGTGGTTTTACATCTCAAGGTGGAGTAGCAGATGTACCTCAAGAAAGTTTGATGCTAACTGGGGATGAAAATATTGTTAATATCGATTTTTCAGTTTTCTGGGTAATTAAAGATGCAGGAAATTTTTTATTCAAAATTCAAGACCCAGAAGGTACAGTTAAAGCAGCAGCAGAAACTGCAATGAGAGAAGTAATAGCAAGATCTGATATTCAACCTATTCTAACAGAGGGAAGGTCAGTTATAGAAACAGACACACAAGAAATTATTCAAAAGATTTTAGATGAATACACTAGTGGTATTCAGATTACACAAGTTCAAACACAAAAAGCTGACCCACCAGATCAAGTAATCGATGCATTTAGAGATGTACAGGCTGCAAGAGCTGACATGGAAAGATCGAAAAATGAGGCTGAAGCTTATGCAAACGATGTTATTCCAAGAGCTCGAGGGGAGGCAGAAAAAATTCTACAAGCAGCTGAAGCGTACAAGAAAGAAGTCGTAGCAAAAGCTGAGGGTGAAGCAAGTAGGTTCTTAGCAATCTATAATGAATATAAGAATGCAAAATCTGTAACACAAGAAAGAATGTATTTAGAAACTATGGAAAAAGTTTTAGCTGATATTGATAAAGTGATTATTGAAAAAAATGCTGGTTCAGGTGTAGTGCCTTACTTACCTTTGCCTGAATTGCAAAAAAAGAGAGTAACAAATTAATATGAATGCAGGAAAAATAACAGCTGGAATTATTGTTGCATTAGCAGCAATTGCATTCTTTTCAATTTTTGTTGTAAAAGAAGTTAATCAGGCAATTGTTTTACAATTTGGTGATCCAAAAAGAATTATTTTAAAACCTGGATTAAACTTTAAATTACCTTTTATTCAAAACGTGGTATTTTTAGATAAAAGGATACTAAATTTAGATACACCACCTGAAGAGGTAATTGCATCTGATCAAAAAAGATTAATAGTTGACGCTTTTGCAAGATTTCAAATAGTTGATCCTCTTAAGTTTTATATTTCAGTTGGAAATGAAAGGGTTGCAAGATCAAGACTAGCCACAATTATAAACTCAAGAATTAGGAACGTCCTTGGACAACAAGAACTTCAAACACTTCTTTCAGAGGACAGAACAAAACAAATGGCTTTAATACAAGAGGGTGTGAATAATGAAGCAGAAAATTTTGGAATAAAGATAGTTGATGTAAGAATTAAAAGAGCAGATCTTCCCCAAGCTAACAGTGACGCAATTTTTAGAAGAATGCAGACCGAAAGGGAGAGAGAGGCAAAAGAGTTTAGAGCAAGAGGAGCTGAAATGGCCGTTACCATCACTTCGACTGCTGATAAGGAAGTAACTGTAATTTTAGCTGAAGCTCAAAAAAAATCAGAAATTATGAAAGGTGAAGGAGATGGTAAAAGAAATAATATCTTTGCTGGAGCGTTTGGACAAGATCCAGAATTCTTTGCATTTTATAGGGCTATGCAAGCTTATGAAAAAGCTTTAATTGGTGGAGAAACATCCTTAATTCTTTCTCCTGACAGTGAATTTTTTAAATTCTTTGGAAATATAAAGCCTAAAACAAACGAATAAATTTTAATGAAAGAATTGATCATTGCACTTGGTCTATTCTTTTTTATTGAGGGAATTCTATATGCCTTATTTCCATCAAAAATGAGGAATATGTTAAAAAAGCTTGAGTTAATTAAAGATGGTCAATTGCGTATTGGAGGATTAATTTTTGCTCTAACAGGATTTATAATTATTTATTACTTTAAAAGCTAAAATGATAAAAATAAAAGCAATTTTTCTATCTATATTATTAGTATTCAATTTTTCATCAGTATCAAATTCTCAAAATATTCCAAATTCGTTTGCAGATTTGGCTGAAAAATTAATGCCATCTGTAGTTAATATTTCGACAACACAAACCGTTGTTGAAAGGAGTAATCCTTTCCCAAATTTTCAATTTCCTCCAGGATCGCCTTTTGGTGATATGTTTAAAGAATTTGGAACACCTCAAGAAAGACAATCCTCAGCACTTGGCTCAGGATTTATTATAGATGAAAAAGGAATACTAGTAACAAATAATCATGTGATTGAAGGAGCAGAGGATATTGTTGTTCAAGTAAATGGTGAAAAAAAATTTAAAGCAAAAGTTATTGGAGCAGACCCTCTTTCAGATATTGCAGTTCTAAAAATTGAGTCAAAAGAAAAGTTTTTACCTGTGAGATTTGGGGATTCAGATAAAGCAAGAATAGGTGATTGGGTTATAGCTATTGGAAATCCATTTGGTTTAGGTGGAACAGTTACTTCAGGAATAATTTCTGCGAGAAATCGATCAATTGGATTATCAAGATATGAAGATTATATTCAAACTGATGCATCTATTAACTCTGGAAACTCAGGCGGTCCGTTATTTGACATGAATGGAAATGTGATTGGAATTAACACGGCTATTCTTGGTAGAAGTGGAAATGTAGGAATAGGTTTTTCAATACCATCAAATAGTGCAAAGATAGTAATTGATCAATTAATTGAATTTGGGGAAACAAAAAGAGGATGGCTTGGGGTTAGAATTCAAGATGTAACAAAAGAAATTGCAGATGTTGAAAAGTTAGACGAACCAAGAGGAGCTCTGGTTGCAAGTGTTGCACCTAATAGTCCATCTGAAAAAGCTGGGGTTAAAAGTGGAGATATTATTTTGGAATTCAATGGAGAAAAAATAAAGCAAATGAAAGAGCTACCCATAATTGTTGCAAGAACGGAAGTTGGAAAAAAAGTAAAAGTAAAAATTTGGAGAAATAAAAAAGAAATTACCAAAACAATTACACTTGGAAGATTGGAGACATCAGAAGATTTTAAAATTTCAGAAAAAAAAGAGGAACTACCCAAGGAAACTTTAATTGAGAGTCTGAAAATTAAAGTAAGCAAACTTTCTGACCAAGATATCAAAACAAGAAATTTACCTAATCAAACTAATGGTTTAGTTATTACAAGTATTGAAAAAAATAGTCCCTTAACTGGCTCAATTGAAGTAAATAGTATTATTCTAGAAGCTCAGAAGAAAAAAATAAGGAATGTTGAGGACTTAAATCAAGCACTAAAACAAGTTTTAAATAGCAACCAAAAGACTATTTTACTTGTGATCTATAATAGTCAAAATCAAAAAAGATATATAGGCGTTAAATTAGATTAGTTTATGGATTTAAAATCCAAAATTATTTTAATTTATGGACCTACAGCATCAGGAAAATCTAATTTTGCAATTAAACTAGCAAAAAAAATTTCAGGTCAGATTATAAACACTGATAGCATGCAAGTTTATAAAGAACTAAAGGTTTTAACAGCAAGACCTTTTAAAAAAGATTATCAAAATATCAAACATCATTTATATGGATTTCAAAACGCTAAAAAAAATTTTTCTACAGGGGATTGGCTTAAATTAGCAAACCAAAAAATTTTGCAATGTAGAAAAATAAATAAAACACCAATATTGGTTGGGGGCACTGGTCTCTATTTTAAAGCTTTAACTGATGGTTTAGTTAACATTCCGAAAATTCCTATTAATTTTAGAAACAAAGTACGAAATTTACACAAAAGAATAGGACAAAAGAAATTTTTTTTAAAGTTACTAGAAATAGATCCTTTAATTAAAGATCAAATTAATTCTCTAGATGTACAAAGATCTTTAAGAGCATATGAAATTAAATCATTTACAAAAAAATCTATGATTAGTTGGTTTAAAAACACTAAGTCAGATTACAGTCATAATGACTTTTTTAAAATTTGTATTGATTTTCCAAGGAAAGATTTAATTGAGAGAATTAATAAGAGATCTGAAAATATGATTAAACTAGGTGCAATTTTAGAAGTTAAAAAATTTATCAAAATGAGAGTTCCAAAAAATAAAAGCCTCAGTAAAGCAATTGGAATAAGTGAGATTAAGCAATATCTTCAAAAAAAAATCCAAACAGATCAATTAATCGAGAAAATATCAATAAAGACTAGGCAATATGCTAAAAGACAGAGCACCTGGGCTCGAGGACACATGAAAGATTGGAATAAAGTTCATCCACTTGGTTTGGATAAGCTCTTAAAAAAAATTTAGATATTCTCTACTTAGTCTTGACCAATTAGCACAACTTCAGCTAGATTGCTTGAATGTCTAAATTATATACTGGTGCAGAAATTGTATTTAAATGCCTTGAAGATCAAGAGGTTGAATATATTTTTGGTTATCCAGGTGGAGCAGTTTTACCAATATACGATGAACTTAAAAATCATTCATCAATTAAACATATACTTGTTAGACATGAGCAAGGAGCAGGTCATGCTGCAGAAGGGTATGCACGATCATCAGGCAAGCCTGGAGTAGTTTTAGTAACATCAGGACCTGGTGCCACCAATGTTGTTACAGCATTGACTGATGCTTATATGGACTCAATACCTTTAGTTTGTATTTCTGGACAAGTACCTACTCATTTAATAGGCACTGATGCTTTTCAAGAGTGCGATACCACGGGAATCACTAGACCTTGCACAAAACATAATTGGTTAGTTAAAGATATTAAAGAATTACCAAAAATAATGCATGAAGCTTTTAAAGTAGCAACAACCGGAAGACCTGGACCTGTGTTAATTGATATTCCAAAAGATATTCAGTTTGCAAAAACTAATTATACAAAATTTAAAAAAGAAAAAAAATTAAATGGAAAAATACATAATAAATTTTCTGAAAACGAAATTAATCAATTAATTGATTTGATTTCAAAAGCAAAAAAACCAGTTGTTTATACTGGGGGTGGAGTAATAAATTCAGGTCCTCAGGCTAGTGAAACTTTAAAAGAGTTTGTTAGATTAATTGGTTTTCCAATCACATCAACTCTACAAGGGTTAGGGGCATTTCCAGGGGATGATAATCAATTTATCGGAATGCTAGGTATGCATGGAACTTATGAAGCTAATAATGCAATGCATGATTGTGATTTATTAATTAACATTGGTGCAAGATTTGATGATAGAATAACTGGTAAGATCGATGAGTTTTCTCCAAAATCAAAAAAAGTTCATATTGATATCGATCCATCATCAATCAATAAAATTATAAAAGTAGATCTTGCAATAGTTGGAGATGTTAATGAGGTAATAAAGTCAGCTATCAAGAAAATAAATAAAAAACAAAATGGATTAAAAGATTCGAACAAACAAAGAATTTCAAAATGGTGGGAACAAATCCAAAAATGGAGAACTAAAGACTCTTTAGGATTTATCAATAGTGATAAAGAAATTAAGCCTCAGCATGCTGTAAAAAGATTATATGAGCTAACAAAAAATCAAGATACATTTATTACAACAGAGGTTGGTCAACATCAAATGTGGGCTGCTCAACATTATAAATTCAATAAACCTAATAGATGGATGACATCTGGAGGGCTTGGAACAATGGGATATGGACTTCCAGCTGCGGTAGGAGTTCAAATTGCTCATCCAGATAAACTGGTTATCGATATTGCGGGTGAGGCATCCGTATTAATGACAATTCAAGAGATGTCTACAGCAGTTCAGTACAATTTACCTATAAAGATATTTATTTTGAATAATCAGTACATGGGAATGGTTAGACAATGGCAAGAACTTCTTCATGAGAAGAATTATTCAGAAAGTTATTCTGAAGCTTTACCTGATTTTGTCAAATTAGCTGAGGCTTATGGATGTAAAGGTATCAAAGCTGATAATCCTAATGAATTAGATGATAAAATTAAAGAGATGATCGATTATAAGGGTCCAGTAATATTTGATTGCCATGTAGATCCTAATGAAAATTGTTTTCCAATGATACCATCCGGAAAGCCTCATAATCAGATGATTTTAGGTCCAAATGATAAAGAGGAGAATAAGATTACTGGAAAAGGGAAATCATTAGTTTAATGCCTTCTCCAAAATCAGCTTACAGCATACCCACTAAAAAAGGTAAATTGGATACCCATATATTTGTTGTTTGGGTTGATAATGAAGCTGGTGTATTGGCAAGAGTTGTTGGATTATTTTCTGGCAGAGGTTATAACATTGAGTCTTTAGCAGTTGCTGAAGTTGATGCAACAAAAAATATTTCAAGAATTACAATAGTTACTACAGGAACACCTCAAGTTATAGATCAAATCAAACTTCAATTAAAAAAATTAGTACCAGTCCACAAGGTTGCAGATTTTAAAAGAGAAGATAAAAAGGTAATTTTTAAAGAGATGGCTTTACTAAAGATTGTTGCTCAGAAAAAAAAGATAGAAAAGTGTTTAAAGGAATGCAAAAAATTTAATCCTGTAATTTTAGATAAAACAAGTAAATCAATTGTTGTTCAAATAACCGCTTTAAGAAGAGATATTGATAAAATGAGTAAAAAATTAAAACCCTTTGGTCTTACTAGCACTTCAAGGACTGGGGCTATAGCAATGACCAGAGGTGCTGAAACATTTAAATAAATTTATAAAGGAGAAGAAAAATGAAAATGTTCTACGAAAAAGATGCTGATGTAAACTTAATAAAAGATAAAAAAGTTGCAATTTTTGGTTATGGAAGTCAAGGGCATGCTCATGCTCTTAATTTAAAAGATAGTGGTGTAAAAGAAGTAGCTGTTGCTTTAAGAGATGGTTCAGCAAGTAAAGCAAAGGCTGAGTCAAAAGGTTTAAAGGTAATGAACTTATCAGATGCAGCTGAATGGGCTGACGTTTGTATGATCCTAACACCTGATGAACTTCAAGCAACAATATATACAAATCATATTGATCAAAGAATAAGAAAGGGAACTAGTTTGGCTTTTGCTCATGGATTGAATATTCATTATGATTTAATTAAAGCAAGAAAAGATTTAGATGTATTCATGGTTGCTCCTAAAGGACCCGGACACCTTGTAAGAAGCGAATTTGAAAAAGGTGGTGGAGTTCCCTGTTTGATGGCAGTACATCAAGATGGTACAGGTAAAGCAAGAGATTTAGCTCTATCATATGCATCAGCTATTGGAGGTGGAAGATCTGGAATTATTGAAACAACTTTTAAAGATGAATGTGAAACAGATTTATTTGGAGAGCAAACAGTTTTATGTGGAGGACTTGTAGAATTAATTAAAAATGGTTACGAAACATTGGTTGAAGCAGGATATGAACCAGAGATGGCTTATTTTGAGTGTTTGCACGAGGTAAAATTAATTGTAGATCTTATTTACGAAGGTGGAATTGCAAATATGAATTACTCAATTTCAAATACTGCAGAGTATGGTGAGTATGTTTCAGGACCTAGAATTATAAATAAAGAGGAAACCAAGAAAAGAATGAAAGAAGTACTTGCAGACATTCAATCTGGAAAGTTTACCAAACAATGGATGGATGAGTGCAAAAATGGTCAAAAGAATTTTCTAAAAACCAGAGATGAATTAGCAAAACATTCTATAGAAACTGTCGGTACGAAACTAAGAGCTATGATGCCTTGGATTGGTAAGAAGAAATTAGTGGATAGCGATAAGAAGTAAAATATTGATCCAAATTGGGCTAAAATAATTATTTTATTTTGCAATCTAAACGATAGGTTGTATATTTCGAGCACTAAAATATTTATATGGCTGAGAAAGATAAAGTATTTATTTTCGACACAACTATGAGAGATGGTGAACAATCACCAGGTGCTTCTATGAGTGTTGAGGAAAAAATTCAGATTTCAAGAGTTTTCGATGAAATGGGAATTGATATAATTGAGGCTGGTTTTCCAATATCGTCGCCTGGTGACTTTGAGGCTGTAAGTGCAATCAGTAAAAGTGTAAAAAATTCAATTCCTTGTGGTTTAGCAAGAGCTACAAAAAAAGACATAGACGCTTGTCATGAGTCTTTAAAATTCGCAAAAAGATTTCGTATCCACACATTTATTTCAACAAGTCCAGTTCATATGAAACACAAACTTAATATGACGGATGAACAAGTTTTAGGCGCTATAAAAGAAAGTGTTACATATGCTAAAAAATTTACTGATGACGTTGAATGGTCATGCGAAGATGGCACAAGAACAAATTTAGAATTTATGTATAAAACAATAGAACTTGCTATTAAATGTGGTGCAACAACAATTAATATTCCTGATACGGTTGGTTATTCAATACCAGAAGAATTTGCAAAAACTATTACATCAATCAAAAACAATGTACCAAATATTGATAAAGCTATTATTTCTGCACACTGTCATAATGATTTAGGATTAGCAGTTGCTAATGCTTTGTCAGGTTTATCAGCAGGAGTTAGACAAATTGAATGTACTATAAATGGAATAGGTGAAAGAGCTGGTAATGCAGCACTTGAAGAAATTGTAATGGCTATAAAAACACGAGATGATTTGTTACCTTATGAAACAGGAATTAAAACTGAACTAATAAGTAAAGCATCTAAAATTGTATCAAATGCAACAGGTTTTCCCGTTCAGTTTAACAAAGCGATAGTTGGAAAGAATGCTTTTGCTCATGAGTCAGGCATTCATCAAGATGGAATGTTAAAAAATAGAGAGACCTACGAAATAATGACTCCAGAAAGTGTTGGAGTAAAAAAAACATCTTTAGTAATGGGTAAACATTCTGGCCGTCATGCATTTAAGGATAAATTAAGTGATTTAGGATATGCGGATGTAACAGATGATGTTGTACAAGCAGCTTTTGGAAAATTTAAAATTTTAGCTGATAAGAAAAAACATATTTATGATGAAGACATTGTAGCATTAGTGGATGATAGTTTAATTATCGATAACAAGATAAATGCGATTAACTTAAAATCATTAAAAGTATTTGCTGGAACTGGTGAACCTCAAAGAGCTGATATGACTTTAGATGTTTTTGGAGAAGTTAAAAAAACTTCTCAAACTGGTGATGGTCCAGTTGATGCTATATTTAAATGTATTAAAGAACTTTATCCTCATGATGTAAAATTATCTCTTTATCAAGTTCATGCAGTAACAGAGGGAACTGATGCACAGGCTACAGTAAGTGTAAAGATAGAGGAAAATGATAGAACTACAGTGGGTCAGTCAGCTGATACAGATACTTTAGTAGCATCAGCTAATGCTTATTTAAATGCTTTAAACAAAATGCTCATTAAGAGAGAGAAAAAATCTTTATATAAAAACATCGAACCGAAAAAATTAAAGGAGAGTATATAATGGGAATAATTGATAGCGTTAAAAAAATATGGAGCCAAGATATGGCAATCGATCTTGGAACTGCCAACACATTAGTTGTAGTTAAAGGACAAGGTGTAGTTTTAAATGAGCCATCTGTTGTAGCGATTGTAGAGCAAACAGGAAAAAAACAAGTTTTAGCTGTAGGAGATGAAGCAAAAACAATGTTAGGAAGAACACCTGGAAATATTAGTGCAATTCGACCTTTAAGAGATGGTGTTATTGCTGATTTTATAGTCACTGAAGAAATGATCAAACATTTCATTAAAAAAGTTCATAAAGGTAGAACATTTGCTAATCCAAGAATATTAATTTGTGTACCTACTGGCTCTACTCCAGTTGAAAGAAAAGCAATTCAAGACAGTGCTTTGGCGGCGGGCGCTAGAAGAGTTCAATTAATTGAGGAGCCTATAGCTGCAGCGATCGGTGCAGGTTTACCAATATCTGAAGCAACAGGATCAATGGTTGTTGATATCGGTGGTGGAACAAGTGAGATTGCTGTTATGTCATTAGGAGGTTTAGTTTATTCAAAATCTCTAAGAGTTGCAGGTGATGCTATGGACGCAGCTCTAGTTAACTATATGAGAAAAGAATATAACCTTATGATAGGGGATAGCACAGCTGAAAAAATTAAAAAAGAAATTGGTACCGCTATTCCATCAAATAATAATACTTATGCTGTGAAAGGTAGAGACTTAAGATCGGGAACTCCGAAAGAAGTCAATATTACCGAAGAAGATACAGCAGAAGCATTAGATGGTATTTTAAGAGAAATGGTTAATGGTATTAAAGATGCCCTTGAGGCTACACCCCCAGAATTATCAGCAGACCTTGTTGATATGGGTTTAACTCTAACAGGAGGTGGAGCTTTATTAAAAAATATTGATAGAAGATTTTCTAAAGAAACAGGATTGCCAGTACACATCGCTGAGGACCCATTGTCGTGTGTTGCTATTGGAACTGGTAAAGCTCTGGATCAAGAACAAACATTCTCTACGATGCTGACAGAATATTAAGAAAGATGGCTGAAAGCAGAGATGATTTTATAATAGCAATAAGATCTGCTTTTTTAAATAAAAGTACAAAACAAAAATTTTCTTTATTAACTTTAGTTTTCTTTTCAATTTTTATAATTGTTTTATCTAGTTTTAATTTCAAGGCGATAACTGTAACAAAGTCAGTTATAAAAGAAATTGTTTATCGGTCTTCATTTATAGTTTCAATCCCAGAAAATTTAATCAAATCCTCTTATTTTAATTTAAATGAATACACTAATTTTTATAAAGAATATAAACAAACCAAAGAAGAATTGGATCAATTAAAATCTGAAAATATTTCAACAAAAATTATTAAAAGTGAAAATGAGGAACTCAAAAGTCTTATTGATGGTTATACCATTACTTCTAATAAGATTTTAGCAAAGGTAATTGTTGATCACGAAAGTCCTTTTTTAAGATCAATTATTATTAATAAAGGCAGTAAAGAAAAAATAAAGATAGGAACAAATATTTATGATCGAAGCTATCTTGTAGGACGGGTTATCGAAGTAAATTATACAAATTCAAGAGTATTGTTATTAACTGATTTAAATTCAAATATTCCTGTTTCTATTACACCCGGAAATGTTCAAGCAATTGTTGTTGGTAATGGAGATAAAAAAGGTGAAATTAGATATATTAAAAATGATCTTATAAACAAAATCGATGATCAAGGAATTGCATATACATCAGGAACTGGCTCAATTTTCAAAAGTGGAATTCCTGTTGGAACGATTGATTTAAAAGATGAAAATGAAAAAATTTTGATCAACTTTTATAGTGATTTCAGTCAATTAAAATATGTTTTTGCAGAGATTGATGAGTTAATCCCCACACCTGTTAAAAGTGAGGAAAATGATCAAACACAAGTCTCTACAAATACTGAGAAAATAAAATTAGACTTAATAAGTGATGAATTGCAAATTTTAGAAGATAGTAACGCTCAATTTTTAGAGGAAAATAAAGAATTAAATACTTTAACTAACGATTTAACTAAACAAATTGAAATATTAAAGTCAGAAAATGAGTTTCAAAAAAGTGTTATTCAACAGCATAATTTAGATCAAGAAGAGTTAGAATACTTAAGATTAAATTTAATCTATAGTTCAAGATGTCAATCAAAAAAACTCTTTAGCACTGGTTTTAAAGTAGGCACCGAAGAATATAAAAAATGTATATTGCGAAAAGGAAAGATAAGTGATTAGATTTCAAAAGAAAAATTTACTTTACAAGATATATACTTGGTTACCAATTCTTGCTTTATTTATATCTGTATTTAATGAATTTGATTTTAATTATTTAAACATTGATTATTTTTCATTTAATTTTCCATTTATATTAATTTTTTATTTCGCTTTAAAAGCATATCAGCGATTTGATTACTTTTTAGTTTTTTTAGCAGGGTTATTTAATGATACTGTTGTTGGTTTACCCTTAGGCATAAGTTCTATGTCCTATATCTTAATTTGTATATTTGCCACTTACCTAAGAAATATAACAATTAGTCCAAATTTAATAAAGGATTGGTTCTATTTTTTGTTTATCATTAGTTTGATAAATTCAATAAATTTTTCAGTTTTATTTTTGTTTTTTTCTTATGAATTAGATATTACACTTTTTATTGTTAATAATTTTTTTACGTTTTTATTTTACATAATATTTTCAATATTTTTTAAGAGGTATTTAAAAAGTTTAGATGATTAATATTAATATAAGCGACAGCGCAACTAAATTAAATTCATTAAATCGAAGAATGTTTATTCTTGCAACAGCTAAAATTATCATTCTAGGTGGAATAGTTAGTAGATTATTTTTTTTACAAGTTAAAGAGAATAAAAAATACTTAACACTATCTGATAAAAATAGAATTCGAGAATGGAAATTACCACCTATTAGAGGAGAATTTCAAGACTATTTTGGAAACACGATTGCTGGAAATTTTGAGGCTTACCAACTCCATATCATACCAGAAGAGGTGGAGGATTTTAGATATGTAATTTATCGTGTGAAAGAATTATTGGAATTAAGTGAAAAACAATTTAAAAAAATTGTAAAGAAAAAGAATGAAATAAAACCTTGGGAAACATTAATTGTAGCAGATAATTTAAGTTGGGAAAAATTTTCTAAAATTAATAATCACCTTTATGATCTTAATGGTGTTAAACCAGTCATTTCAATATCAAGAGATTACCCGTATAAAGAAAATTTCACTCATGTTTTGGGTTATGTTAGCCAGGCTAATGAAAATGACCTTTTAACAAATGAAAATATAAAAGAAAAATTTGTACCTGGATTAAAAGTTGGAAAAACAGGTTTAGAAAAATCATTTGAACAGAAATTAATTGGATCAAATTCTGTGGAGCGATATGAGGTTAATGCTTATGGTAGAAGGATTAGTCAATTAGCATTTCAAAAAGGAGATAAGGGAGAAACAATCAAACTTACAATAGATACAAAAATTCAAGAATTAACTAATGAGTTACTAAAAGAAAAAGCAGGATCTATATGCGTAATGGATATTTATACAGGTGCAATTATTGCAATGCACTCTTCCCCGTCCTTTGATCCCAACTCTTTTGTCTTTGGAATAAGCCAAGATGAATGGCAACTGATAAGAAACAATCCAATGAAACCTCTAGTAAATAAATCATTATCAGGAAATTACTCACCAGGATCAACCATAAAACCTATAGTTGCCTTATCCGCTTTAGAAAATGAAATTATTAAACCAGATTTTACAGTTCAATGTAAAGGACACAAAAATCCTTTAGAATTGTATGGGCAAACTTATCATTGTTGGAAAAAAGAAGGACATGGATTTGTAAACTTAAGAGAAGCGATGAAGCAATCTTGTGATACATATTTTTATGAAGTCGCAAGGCGATTAGGTGTAGATCGATTAAGTGTTACTGCAAAAAAATTTGGATTGGGGCAGAAAGTATTTAAAGATGTATTCGATAATGAAAAGAAGGGTTTAGTTCCTAATACAGAATGGAAAAAAAATGCATTAGGAAGAAATTGGGTGCTTGGTGAAACAATCATCACCGGTATTGGCCAAGGATTTATTCAAACAACTCCAATACAATTATGTTTGATGACTGCTCAAATAGCTAATGGTGGATACAAAATTTATCCTAAAATAGTGGCAAATGATGACAATCAATATGCAGATAAGTTTACGCCATTATATAAAAAGTCTCGAAATATTAAGATTGTTCAAGATGCAATGTTTAGTTCTACAAATGAAGTGAGAGGAACTTCTTACAGATCTCGTTTGGATGATCCTAATTATCGATTTGCTGGAAAAACTGGTACTTCACAAGTCAAGAAAATAACTGAACTAGATCGTGAGTTAGATCTTAAAACATTTCAAATTCCTTATGAAGAGAGAGATCATGCTTTATATGTAGCTTTTGGGCCTTATAAAAGTCCAAGGTATGCTCTTAGTATAATTATAGAACATGGTGGCTCTGGTGGAACTGTAGCAGCTCCTTTAGCTAAAAAATTATTTAAAATGATTATTGATAGACATGAAATTAGAAAAAATTACGATAACAAAAAATATTTGAATATCTAATGTACCAATACAGACGATTTAATAACAAAAATGGTTTTTTTCAAAAATTTGGAAATTTAGATTATATCCTTTTATCATGTCTTCTAATTCTTGGATTTATTAGTCTTGCAACAATGTACTCTACTGATGGGGGTGAAGTTTTATTTCATACAAGAAGTCACTTCATAAAATTTGTTATTTTTTTCTCAATGATGATTGTGATTTCATTTATCAATATAAAATTTTGGTTTTCTCTTGGTTATTTATCTTACGCAATTATTTTAGGAATGTTAATTTGGACTATAAATTTTGGTATCACTGCATCAGGATCTAAAAGATGGATTGATTTATATTTTTTAAATATTCAGCCATCTGAATTAATGAAAATTTTTATCATTTTATGTCTTGCAAAATATTTTCATCGAATGAAAGCGCAACACGTTAACTCTTTTTATAGTATTAGTTTCTCCTTAATAATTATTTTTGTTCCAATGAGTTTAGTGATTATACAACCAGATTTGGGTACTTCATTACTTATTGCAATTAGTGGTATTGTTGTATTGTGGTTTGCTGGATTAAATCATAAATATTTTTTTTATTCTTGTTTACTATCAATCATTTCATTACCAATTATCATTTCTTTTCTAAAACCTTATCAAAAACTTAGAGTATTAACTTTTCTAAATCCAGATAGAGATCCCTTAGGAGCTGGTTATCAGATTATTCAATCCAAAATTGCAGTTGGATCAGGAGGTTTCACTGGTAAAGGTTTTCTAAAAGGAACACAAAGTTATCTAGAATTTCTTCCAGAGAAACATACAGACTTTATATTTACCCTTTTTTCAGAAGAATTTGGTTTTATAGGGTCAGTTTTGTTACTCTTAATTTATAGTATTATAATTTATCGAGTTATCAGAATAGGTGCGCTTTCCAGAAGTTATTTTGCAAAATTATTTTGTTACAGCTTTGGAACGTCGATTTTTATATATATTGTAATTAATATGAGCATGGTTCTAGGTTTACTTCCTATTGTAGGTTCACCATTACCCATAATGTCATATGGTGGATCGTCAATGTTAGCCACGATGATAGGATTTGGAATTGTAATGAGTGCCAAAACTCATAGTCAACAATCCATTGCATAAGTATAATTTGTCGCTTAATCAAAATTAATATTTCATAATATAATTGTCATATGATTAACAAACTTAAAGTAGGTATTATTGGGGCCGGTATTCAAGGAATTTCTAATGCTTTGTTTCTTCAAAAAAAGGGTTTTGAAGTAACGATTTTTGATAGAGAAAATCCTGGAAGCCCCGCAGCATCTTATGGGAATGCTGGTCATTTTTCTCCTTATGCTTCATTATCTTTAAATAGAACTGACATTTTATTAGATGTTCCAGCAATGCTGATGAGCTCCACAGGACCTCTTGCTCTTAAATGGAATTATGTTCCAAAAATGATCCCATGGTTTATGAAATTCATATTGAACACATCAAAAAATAAAATGATGCATACTGCAAAAAATATGCATCAAATTTTAGATTTAGCCCTACCTGCTTACGATGAGTTATTTGATGAAATTAATATAGATGGTTTAGTTGAAAATAAAGGAATCTTATATATTTGGAATGACCAAGATCTGAAAAGTAGAGAATTAGAAATTAATGTTAGAAAAGAATTAGGTGTTAAGCAACAACTTGTGAATAAAAAAGAAATTCACGATCTTGAGCCTAATATAAAACCTTTTTATCATGCTGGTGTTTATTATCCATATGCAAGACATGCAAGAAATCCAAAAAAAATACTTTTAAAATTTTTTGATTTATTTCTTAAAAAGGGAGGAGAATTTAAAAAGTTGGATATTAAAAGTATGGAATTTCAAGATGAACATCCAATTTTAAAGTCTGAGACAGAAAAATTTTTATTTGATAGAGTAGTGATAGCCTGTGGTGCCTTTTCAAAAAAATTAACTGACAATTTAGATGAAAAAATACCATTAGATACTGAGCGTGGTTACCATGTTCATTTTAAAGATTGTGACCATCTTTTACAAAGACCAGTTATTTTTTCAAATCGAGGGTTTGGTATTACGCCAATGGAACAAGGATTAAGAGTTGTAGGCACAGTAGAGTTTGGAGGATTGAAAAATCCTTTATCAAAATCCCGTATCAAAAACTTGATTAACAATGCAGAATACATGTTAGGAGATTTACCTGATCATGAAGATGAGTGGTTAGGATTTAGACCAACATTACCTGATTTTTTACCAGTTATGGGTCCATCAAAAAATCATAAAAATGTATTTTATTGTTTTGGTCATCATCATTTAGGATGGACATTAGGACCAATATCTGGAAAGATTGTTTCTGGAATGATAGCTAAAGAAAACACCAATTTAAATTTAGCCCCTTATAGCTCAACAAGATTTAACTAGTTAGATGCAAAATACCAAAGCGTATATAATGCTGGTATGCGCTACACTATTTTGGGCTGGTAATTTTATGGTTGGAAAGTATGCTTTCTTGGTTGATATACCTCCTTTATCTTTAGTATTTTATCGTTGGTCACTTGTTTGGATTATATTGTTACCTTTCACCTACAAAGAAGTAATTAAATATAAAGATACAATTTTAAATAATTTACCTCTATTATTCTTTCTGGGTTTTACAAGCGTTGGTTTGTTTAATTCTTTTACTTACTTATCTTTAATTTATACCCAAGTTATAAATGCATCTCTTTTTAATACGGCTATTCCAGCTATAATAATTTTACTTTGTTTTTTATTTAAAGTTGAAAAAACTAATAAATTTCAAATTTTGGGTCTTATTATTTCAGTGTGTGGTATTTTAGCTATTATCACCAGACTTAATTTAGAAATTTTATTTGCACTTAATTTCAACAAAGGAGATTTGATAATGATAGGCGGAGTTATTACTTGGGGGGTTTATTCAACTCTCTTAAAGAAAAAAAAGTTTACTCTCCCGTTATTAACTTTGGTTCACGTTATTTGCACATTCGGTTTAATCAGTGTGTTCCCACAATTCTTATATGAGTACTCAAATGGTGAATTAATTACGTTTGATATAAATATAATCTATACCCTAATATTTTTAGCTCTATTTCCAAGCATAGGATCTTACTACTGTTGGGCAGGTGCTGTTTCTATCATTGGAGCGAATAGAGCAGGTATTTTCTTATCTTTAATTCCATTGTTCAGCACAATAATGGCAATATTATTTTATAATGAACAATTTAAATTTTTTCACTTGATTGGAGCGATTTTGATTATATTAGGTTTATTTTTATCAAATAAGGAAATTAAAAATGCTTAAAGTAGCTATCTTAGACGACTATCAAAATGTCTCTCACCAATTTGTTGATATTGAAAAATTATCAGGAAAGTATGAAATCAAAATTTTTAGTGAACCGTTTGAGGATGAAGCAGATGCTCTTGATAAATTATCTGAATTTGAAGCCTTATTGATTATGAGAGAAAGAACACCAATTACAAAAAATTTAATTGAAAATCTGACTAAATTAAAATTTATAATTACAAGTGGTTTAAAAAATAAGTCAATCGATCTCGTCTCTGCGAAAAAAAGAAAAATAATTGTCAGTGGAACTGAAAGCAATATAAATCCAACACCTGAATTAACCTGGGCTTTAATACTTGGACTAGCGAGAAATTTTAAAGAAGAAATAGACAATATGTATCAAGGATATTGGCAGTCTACTATCGGAGTAGAATTGAAAGGAAAAATACTTGGTTTGATTGGTCTTGGAAAAGTTGGATCTCAAGTTGCAAAAATTGGAAAAGCATTTGGCATGCAGGTGATGGCCTGGAGTGAAAATCTGAATTTAGATACTTGTAAGGAATTAGATGTTTTGCCTAGTAGCAAAGAAGATTTAATTAAGAGCTCAGATTTTTTATCCATTCATGTCCAAGGTGGTGAGAGATACAAGAACTGTATTACAATTAAAGAAATGGACAAAATGAAAAAAACTGCTTTTTTAATTAATACCTCAAGAGGACCAATAATAAACGAGGATGATTTAATAATTGCATTATCCACAAATGAAATAGCTGGAGCTGGGTTAGACGTTTATGAAAAGGAACCTCTACCCGAAAATAATAAACTCAGATTTTTACCAAATGCATTATTAACTCCTCATATTGGATATGTGACCGCTGAGAATTATCAAATTTATTATACTCAAATGATTGAGTCTTTGGAATCTTGTGTAAACGGTAAACCAATACGTGTTATTGAATAAAAATGGAATTACCAGTAGTTAACCACAAAGATTATTTTGCAAAAATTGGTGATGATCATAAATTTCCAATAAATAAATTTAGTGATCTTGCAGATTATTTAATTAGCAATAAAATTGTAAAAAAATTTCACGAACCATACCCATGTTCAGTTGAAACTTTAAAGAGAGCTCATTCAGAGGAATATATTAATCATATTAAAAATAAAACTTTGGATGAAATTAGTGTAAAAAAAATAGGATTTCCATTAGTTGATAGTGTAGTTCAAAGATCTTTTATAGCAACTGGTGGCACAGTATTGGCCTCTAAGTTAGCAATAAATTATGGTGTAGCTTGTAATACTGCAGGCGGCAGTCATCATGCAAATTACCAAGGTGGTGCAGGCTACTGTGTATTTAATGATGTGGCAGTAGCATCACAATATTTATTAGATAGAGGATTAGCTGGAAAAATCTTGATTATAGATTTAGATGTTCATCAAGGCAATGGTAATTCAGATATATTTAAAGATAATAAAAATGTTTTTACTTTTAGCATTCACTCTAAATCAAATTATCCTGCAAAAAAATCTATTAGTGATTGTGATGTGGAGCTCGAAAATGACCTAGAGGATAAAGAATATTTAAAGATATTAAAATTTTATTTAAATCAAATAAATCAAGAAAATTTTGATTTTGTTTTTTATATCGCAGGTGTTGATATTCATTTTGATGACAGACTTGGAAAACTAAAAATTTCTGATGAGGGAATTAAAAAAAGAGATGAAATTGTTACAGAAAATTTTTTTTCTAAAGGAATACCCCTTTGTGGTGTTTTAGGCGGGGGTTACAATAAAGACTCTAAAAAGCTTGTAGAATTACATTCTCTGTTACATCAATCATGTGCTAAATTATTATAATTAATGAATAAAAAGAATTCAAATCTCTCGGCTGAACAAAAGTTAGTTATGTTTGAAGATGGTACAGAACCACCAGGTTCAAGTGAATTAAATAATGAAAAAAGAGAAGGAAGTTATCATTGTGCAAATTGTGGTGTAAAATTGTTTAACTCAACAACTAAGTATGAAAGTGGCTCTGGTTGGCCATCATTTTTTCAATCACTTCCAGATGTATTTGAGACTAAAACTGATCATTTATTGGGTTATGTAAGAACAGAATATCACTGTAAAAATTGCAATGCCCATCACGGACACATTTTTGATGATGGACCTTTGCCAACCGGAAAAAGATATTGCAATAATGGTATATGTTTAGTTTTTAAAAAGACTAAATGATGTAAAATTAAAATGAGTAAAACTAAGTTTATTTTTTATTTAATTTTAGCTTTTGTTGCATACAAAGGTTTTGTTGCATTTAAAAATTTTGAGATCGGTGTTGAAAATCGAGTAGTAGAAATAGAGGAGAAAGCAGGTTTCGAGAAAGAGGGTGAAGTCATTGGTCTTATGATGTATTTGGGTAATCCTCCAGAATTGACAGAACATTTGTTTACAGAAAACAGATCAAGATGTTTGGAGATGAAAGAAATAGCAGAAGAAACTTCGTATGCTTATTATGAATGCGTGAGAGTAAATGCAGTAATTAGTGGCAAAAAGATTGTGAGTATAATCGAAGAACTTGAAGTAATCGAATAATTACTAATTTATTAGGAAAAATGTATAAATTTAAAGTTATCCAATTAAACTTAAGAGATGAAAACTTAGGTTAAATTTAATATAAATTTCGTTTATGCAAAAATTTTTTAAAGCCATTGCAAAAGTATTCTTTTTTACAATATTATTTTGTAGTTCTGTTTATGCAGAAAATATTACTGGGTCAGGCAATGAAGTGGCTGAAAATACAGACGAGCAACAGAATATTGCTGGTGATGATACTGATGTAACAGTTAAAAGCTCTTTTACCCTTGAAAGATCTGCTAGCTCCATTAAGACAAATAATCATGCGAACACAACTATAGTTGTTGAATCTGGAGCAACAGTTTCAGCAACAAACTCTAATGCTATTCAAGCTGCTGATTCTGAAACAGGGCGATTACTAATTACAAATTCTGGAACTATTAAAGCAACTAGTTCTAAAGCAATAAATTTAAAGGATGCCCAGAAAGCTACCATAACAAATAATAGTGGTGGAATAATTCAAGCTAATACAAATACAATCTCAATGTTGGAGGCTAGTGATGATGTAGTCGACGATATCATTATCAATAACTACGGAACAATTTTTGCAACTGACTCTAGTGACGATGATACTAATACAATTAAAAGTGATAATAGCTCCACCAATGTTACTATAAATAACTTTAAAGGTGGACATATTTACCATACTTCAGAAAGTGCAGTAGTTGTAGCGGGTGGTTCAGCAACTTTAACTAACAGTGGAAAAATTGAAAATAAAGATGGTCCATCTCAAAATGCAATTACACTGTCAACAGATGAAGGAGCTACTGGAGCAACATTAATCTTAAAGGATAGTGGTATTGTTATTGGAAAGATTAACATTACACAATCTGGTCATACGATAAAAGTAAACCATGGTATGGGACAATCGTATTATTATGATACCACTGGTGGAGGAGATTATGATTTAGAAGATCTTGATGGAAATATTATAGTTAAAGGCTCTGTTGGTTCAGTAGGACAAGGAGGAAATGAAATTTTAGATGAGTTACTTGGGCAAAAATCAATTAATTTAAGAAAATCAATTAGTAAATTTAAAAGAAGCGAACAATATTTAAATCAAGAAGATGCATGGACAGAGATGTTTACATCTTTTGAAAAAAGACAAGGAGAAAAAGAATCCTTAAGACTGGAACATAATAATTTAAGAGCTGGAGCAAACATAATTCAACCTGGGCAAAACTCAAATCAGATACTCTCCATTGAAACCGGAAGACAAGAATTTTCTAAAGATCATAATATAGATCGTGTTAGCATTTCAGCTGGTCTACTTTTAGATGAAAAACTAACTAAATTTAATTCAAATTCTGAAACCTTTTTTGTAATGGGCGTAACGTTAAATAAAAGTACAAGAAGAATTCTTACGAACACAACCACTAGCGGATCTTTAGATATAGAGGATGATTATTTTAATTATGATGCTGTTTTAGGAACAAAGTTTTTAAATGATGAGATACCTGATTTTAGTTATTCCATAGGTTACAGCTTCACTCCTGATCACGAAGAAAGCCACTATTACAAATGGAATAAAAAGGATTTTATAAATGCATCAGTGGCACTTAGTGATGAATATTTAATTTTAAGTGATAATAAATCAAAATTATATTTTAATTGGCTTGCTGATTTCAGAGAAGCAATTATGGAAAATACTCAAGAGTTTCGTGTTAACAATGTATTAGCGGAGTATCAAGCAGATGATGATTTATCAAGAGAAATTACTATCACTGCAGGTATAGATTATGAATTTCAACCTATAGAAAATAGTTTGCTTTCTATTAATTTAGATGGTCTTTATTCAAGCCAAGAAACCTTTGGCGCTCAAGCTAAACTATATTATAAATCGATATTTTAATTTAGATCAAACAACGACCTAATCTGGTTAAATTAGTTAAAGTATATTATTGTTTTTTGATAATAACTGTGAATAAATGATACTATGTTTGAAAAATTAGAAGAATTAGCAAAAAATAATAAAAAAATTTCAGATTTTCATATTAGATCAGGTTCTCCACTTGCTTATAGACAAACTGGAGAAATTGTAATGATTAAGGATGTTGTAGTTAAGCCACAAGATCTAATCGACATGATGACTACGAATTGCAATGAGCATGAAACCAAAAAATTTCAAGACACCCACGAATTAGACTCTGCTGTCACTATAAGTGGATTAAGATTTAGAGCTAATTTTTATAAAACTTTAAATGGTCCAGCAGCGGTATTAAGACGTGTAGAAAGCAAAATACCAGAGATGGGTCAATTTGATTTGCCAGATGTTCTTTACGATATAATTGATATGCATAAAGGATTAGTATTGGTCACCGGACCTACTGGATCGGGAAAATCAACTACACTCGCTGCAATTGTTAATGAAATTAATAAAACAAGAACTGCTAATATTATAACAGTAGAGGATCCAGTAGAATTTATTCATACTGACCAAAAAAGTATAGTATCTCATAGAGAAGTAGGAAAACAAACACAATCATTTGCAAGTGCATTAAAGGCTGCTCTTAGAGAAGACCCTGACGTTATATTAGTAGGTGAGATGAGAGATTTAGAAACTGTAAGCTTAGCATTAACTGCAGCAGAAACTGGACATTTAGTATTTGGAACACTTCATACTAGTGGAGCACCAAATACAATTAACAGAATAATTGACGTATTTCCGCCAGAACAACAAGCTCAAATACGTGCACAATTATCAACATCTTTAAAAATGGTTGTAACACAAAGGTTATTAAAAACTAAAGATGGACTCGGTCGAGTTGGTGCTTTTGAAGTAATGAAATGTAATGCTCCAATACAAAACTTAATCAGAGAAGCAAAAATTCATCAAATACCAAGCATCATGCAGACTGCAGTAAAAGATGGAATGATCACGATGACAAAATCATTGGAGAATCTAGCTCAAGCAGGAAAAATTGATGCAATCTATACCAAAGAAAATTAACGGCTTTACAATTTTAGAAGTAATAATTGTTCTTTCACTTGTAGGAATAATTTCAGCGATAGGTATCCCAAATTTTAATTCTTGGAATAAAGACAGAGTAGTGAGAGCTGAAGCAGAAAGAGTAAGAGATATAGTAACTAGCGTTACCTCACAAGTTCAAAGGGGATTATATGGATTTGGACAATTTCAAGTAGATGTTGAAGGATCTAATGTATCTTTTAGTACCAACGGAATGCTTATGGCTAACATTGCAACTAGAGTTTTTCGAGATGGTTCAGATTTATGTTTATCTGGCGATCCTGCTGAAGATTACTGGGATCATTTTGGTGTAGATAGACAAAACGCAGAGGTCAGATTTTATCAAACAGATGAAGTTAAAGTCGATATATTAAATGGTGTTGTATGTTTTTCGAAAGATGGCTCTTTATTTAGTGGTGGTTTAGAGTTTGGTGATAATACAGATGTGGTCGAAACTATTTTTATTTGCTCCCGGGATATTGATACTTGTCAGAACCCAGAAGGAGATGATGAAGAACTATTTGGGACAGAAGCAGGAGGTGATCAACCGGAGGAAGCTGACGACGACGACGATGGCGGCGTTATTTATGTTGTTAGCTGGTCAAGATTTGGTAACGTTAAACTAGAAAAATGGAATTCAAATGCAAGTCAATGGATAATTCAATAAATGAAAAATATTAAGCAAAAAGGACTGACTATAATAGAAGCACTGATATCAACTGCACTGATAGGAATAGGTTTTATAGCCATATTTCAAATGGTAAATTTTTCAGTAAGTTCCATAAATACCTCTGGAGAAAGAACTAAAGCAAACTTCTTATCATCGATGATAGCTGAGGGTTTTATTGGTTATAAAGAGTCGATTGGTGGTTTAAATAATGCTGACAAGGAAGAGATTTTTTACAAGGATGGAAAAGCTTATATCAATAAAGATGCTGAGGACATCAGGTGTCTCAAATTTTCAGAATATTATATGGCGCTCTCAAGAGGAAATAGGCCTCAATGCTCAACATCCATGGGGGGAGATGAGCCTGAAATGGGAGATAATCCAGGTTGGAGTAATCATGCTTATACTGCTGGAACAGTTACACCTGGATCACTAAAATTTGATAACTGTGATCAAAAAGCCGCCAGCAGTTACAACAAGGATAATTTAAAACCAATTCATGGACCAGGAGCTCAAACAGACGAAAATGTTGTACATAATAAAGTGATCAAATGGACACGTATGTTAGGAGAAGATAGATCAATACGCTGCAAAAGCAAAAAAGATTTTAAAACTGTTGATATGTTTGAAATGTGTATTTGGGACTGTCAAATATTTAATCCTAATATTTATGATGAAGCAATGTATGTTGGAAGAATTCAAATAAACTTGAACGATGGTAAAAAAAGAAAATTTTTATATTTTCAATCAGATTATAAAATTAAAAATGTTTATTCAGATTATATTTCATCAGAAGACGATAGAGATGATGGTGAACTAGAGGGGTTTGGTGGCTAGATATAAAAATAATATAATTGGATTTACATTAATCGAAATTCTAATTGGAGTAGTTATTTCTGCGATTATGATGGGAGCAATGTTTACGACTTATACGGTAGTAAGTAATTCATACAGTCAAGTAAGTGATGTAGCTGGAATAAGTAGATCAGGTAGAGACATTGTTACACTAATGATGAGAGATATTAGATTGGCAGGCTTTAAGTATCATTATGGTACTTTTTCAAATGCTGATCCAGCCTATCCAAAAAGAGATTATCTTGAATTTGTGGCTGGCGATACAGAGTCAACAAGAGCAGATAGTCATGCGCCGATAGTAATTTATAAGAATACATTGAACTACGAAGAAATTAATCCTGAATTTGATCTTTCAGGATCTTATGTGGAAATTAATGATAAAAATACAAAACACAATCAAGGTGACTTTTGTTGCGACAGGATTCATATTGTTTATGGAGACTTTTCAGAAACAGATGTTAACCAACCTTACAAAAGATATAGAATTACTTACTATGCCGTACCTATGCAAAGATCATCTAGTAGACAATTTGGGGTAAACGAAGAGGATCCAACGAAATATTATGGATTGTATAGATCTAAAGAAAGCTGGATTCAACCATTAGATAATGACACTGGTGGAAGGTGGGTTAGTGATTCTGAAAGTGGTGAATGTCCAGATTGTTATCGTGCAGAATTAGTTAGAGAATACTTAGAGGATATGGAATTTATAGCATTAAATGAAAATGGATTGTTGGTTGAGGCTCAACCTTCAAATATGGAAAACATAATGAGCATAAGAACAGTAGATTTAAAACTAACCTTTAGATCATCCGCACAAAAAGGATATTTCAAAAATAAAATTAATAGAGTGGTAAAATCTTTTACTAACGAAAGGACTAAACAAGTTAATACTAGATTTCATAGAGATACAATTTTTCTAACTGTACATACAAGAAATATTGGTGGAGGTGATATTTAATGAAACAAAGTTCTGAAAAAGGTTTTGCTTTAGTTTTATCACTTGTCCTTTTGTTAGTGATGTCTTTGATGGGTGGAACATTAATTGTTGTTGCATCTGGAGATCATAAAAACAATAATACAAGTGATGAGTATCAACAAACTTTTTATGTTGCAGAGACTGCTTTAATAGAGGGTGAAAAATATATTGTTGATAATTATTTGGGACATTGGATCTCATCTAAGGATGATTTAGTTTATGACTCAGTGAGTGATGATTTTTTTGATAGCAACTGGAGAAATAGATGTGAGAGAAATGATGAAGATCTTGCTAGTTGCGACAAGACTGAGGAAGAACTAATTGAACTTTCTGAGTTACAGAATGCAAGGAAAACAAAATTTGATGATTACAAAGATAATTTAGAATTTGGAGAAATTACAGTTGAGGATGATGCACCAATAAGTTTAGCAAGAAAAGAATGGGGTAAAGGAATCATGTATAATAATGTTGAAATAGACCGAGACAACATGTCGTTATGTATGCAAAGTTTCAAAAATTTTAAAACATCAGCACCTCCAATTAGAATTGCATATGAGCTACCAGATGATCATCCAAGACTGGGAGATTTTTGGAATATTGTTGGCCCAATAGTTACAGCTAATCATTTAATTGAACTTAATACGCCTCGTTTAGGATTTACTGCAGCTGAACAGACAAGAGTATTAGAGCAAGAAAGGGAATATTTAAGAAGATTTAGATATACGTTTTTTATTCAACATGTGGGCTATTCAACTTTTCGTGGAGGTCAAGTTATGGGTGGGAGTGTCAGAACCACATCAGCTGCTGACATGGCAAGACAAGGCTCAGCCTACAAAGTATATGGTTGTGGTTTAATGTTTAACCAAAATATGACCAGGGTGAACATCATAGTCCCTTTAACTTCAATGACGGTTATGCCATATTAACGTATGATCAAAAAAATTAATTTTAAACTCTTAATATTTATATTCCTATTATCTACATCATATTCAATGTCTAGTGAATGTGAATTAGAATTCGATATAGGTGATAATGTTGAAAAAATATTCAATGATATGGGTTTAGAAAAAGGTAGCATAATTGAAGAAACTTATCTTGATTATTATGAGCAAGAAACAAATTACGTGTGTCCTGATAGCGGGATGAGTGGAGGGGTTATGCAAGTTTATATAAAAGATGATGAGGTAATAGGCATTAATTTTAAAAACTCCACATATGATGATGAGAATTTTAATGAAGACAATTTGATCTATTATTATGTTAAAAAAAATTTTAAAATCCAAGAAGTAGAAAAAATTAGTCCTATAGATACAAATGGAGGAGCTAATTGGGAAGTAGCAGGAAAATTTTACATTTATGATAAACTTTATGTAAAGGAAAAATTAAAATTGGCAGAGGAGTTACTAATAACAAATAAAAAATTCTTTTATTCATATTTTTAATGATAAATAAATTTAAAATAATTCTTATAGGTTTTTTAATTTCACTCTTAAATATTACTGGAGTTGGAATTGCTAAACCCTTACCACCAGGATCTGGAGCAGGAGATATTCCAGCGAATATACTTATACTTTTAGATACCTCAGCTAGTATGAATGCAAATCCAATGGGAGGGGATACATTAGAAAAAGTAGGCGATGTTATTTTGTTAAATAGTGGTGATGTTCTTGTTGGGCAAATGAATAGTGGTGGTGTCGTTAAAATGAATTATGATGATGAGGAATTTGATAGGGATTTTGGTACCAACGGATCAGTCCGTGCAAATAGTACCATTACTACTTGTGCTTTAGAGTATGGTGTAAGCCAACCTTATGGCTTTTCAACAGTCACAGCTATGGCTAAATCGTCAAATGTTAAAGATCACACGGGTGAGGCTATATATGTTTTAGGTCCAGACAGTAAAGTAATTGGAATGGATGCAGATGGAAACTGTTTAGAAATTATATGGGGTGGTGAATTAGGTAGAACTCATTTTAAAAAAAAAGATAAGTTAGTGCCCAAATCTTTAACAATCAGAACAATTGGTGGAGAGGATCACCTTCTAATTTCATCTATGGAGATATGGTGCTTTAAGTATAAAAATAATAAAAGATGTAAAAATAATTCTTATAGACATGATTTAAAATTGTATTCAAAAAATTTGACTACTGGAACTGTAAAACAATATAACTTAAACGACAAATATAAACAGGCCCTTCAGCACACTACTTCAATGACCATAGATCTTAATGGAGAGTATTTATATTCATCAGCTAATGGATTTATATATAGAACAAAATTAAAAAAAGATGGCGATAACTATACTGTAGACGGAGATGTTTATAGATTTGAAATAGCTCCGGGAAAGTCAGATTATAATCCAGCCTCTCAAATAGAAATTGATCCTCAGGATACAAATGTAATGTATGTTTCAAGTGCAAACTCAAGCTCACTGCAAAAGCTAACAATTTCAAGTGATAAAAATACTTTAACAGAGAGTATTAAAATTGGTGGTGCCGACGACAATAATCAAACACCTACTACAGCGTCTAACGATAATGAAAGCACGTTAATTAACATGTTTAAAACAAACGCCTTGTTTGTAGGTTCAGATAGAGTTTGGACTGGTGGCGAGAAAGTTTCTATACAGGAATATGATGTTAGCGGAGACAGAATTAAATGGGTTGATGAAATGGGATCTAGTAGATTAAGTAGGATTGATGGTGCAATTAAAGCCATTAGAGCTGTTGTTACGGACAGTTCTTTATTACAAGGTGCTCGATTTGGATTTGGTGAATGGAATGCTGGAGAAATAGAAGTAAGAAAAACCGGTAAGGCAAGCAGCTTATGGATAAAAAATGGTGATTATGCATGTAACTGCGAAAAGAAGAAACCAGGCGCACCTAAGCATGTGCAATGCAACCCAAATTGCAATTATTATCAATTTGGTGGATGGAAAGGTGTTCATCCCCAAGGAACATCAGCTCAATGCAATAACAATTCTTGTATAAGAGTGGGTATAGATAAAAATAACTCTCAACGTATAATTAATAGACTTAATACCTTAAAACCAAAAGGTATTCGATTTGGAACTGATGCTAGAGCTTTTGCGCAACTTGCATACGGTTATTACACAGACGAAAAAGTTGTAGATAGAGAGGATAAGCAATTAGCTCCACAGAACTCAGCTGAAAGAGTAGAATGCCAACAAAATTATGTAATTGTAATTGGTGATGGTGAGTGGAGAAACCACGATTATGCAAAAGAACGAATACAACTTTTAAGAACTCAGAGAGATGTAAAAACATTAGTAATTGCCTATGGCAAAGACATTAAAGAAAAAGGAAAGACAAAATTTCAAGAAATTGCTATTGCAGGTACTTGTGATAATGAAAATAGTTCTGATTGCAGAGATAGAATAGACGCTGAAACTCCTGGCGATTTATTGACTAAATTAAAAAGTGAAATTGAAAGAATAGTAGCGAGCAGATTGTCGTTTACAGCTCCATCTATTACAGCAGAATTATCTGGGGAAGAAGGTGGAAGTTTATTCCAAGCACAATTTAAATATGCACTACATGGTGAATGGGAAGGTACACTTATTAGAAAGCATGTAAGAGAAGATGGAACAATTGTAGATGATGTGTCTGATCAACGTGTCTACGATGTTGCAAAAATAATTCAGGGACAGGCATTACTTGATAATAGAAATATTTGGACTGTATATGAGGGTTTAGATTATACATCGGGCTATAATAATTTTACTGAAGATAAAGCTGCCACTATAAATGGACTATTTGGTATTTTTGGTGATGTTGTTCCAAATTTTCATAACTCCTCCTCGTATTGTGGACCTGATCTTGCAGGCGTTGCAGGTTTGGATACTAACGCTGATGATATTAAAGGACTAATTAATTTTGTAAGAGGAGAAGATTATTTTGCTTATGGAGGCTGTGATAATACTAATAATGTGAGAGCATCAGTTCTTGGTGATATTTACCATTCACAAATTATAGAGGTTGGAAAACCTAAAGCTAATACAAATTTCACATCTACAAATCAAGAGTCGTATTGGAGATATATTAATAATTATGATAATTGGGCAAGAACTGTTATTCGAGATGATGTAATGTATTTTGGCGCAAATGATGGAGCGCTTCACGCAGTAAGAACTGGTACAGGAAATATAAGATATGGTGGAAATATTGGTGAAGAACTTTGGGCATTTGTTCCCCCATTCATTGCTGCAAAATTACCGACTATAGTAAATGAGGGATTAAATGATGTTCAAGGACAAGGAAGAGGAGGTACCAATGCTATCTTTGCAGTTGATGGATCTCCAGTTGTTCACGATGTGTATGTAAAAGGATTTAAATTAGCTGACGGAGGAACTATTGAGAGAGAAGAATCAAAAAACTGGCATACGATTTTATTTATACCATATGGAAGAGGTGGACCTGGTTTCTCTGTTTTAGATATTACAGATCCACAAAATCCTATTCACATGTATTCAATTTATAATGATAGAGCAAATGGAAGAGTTTTACATTCAAATGAAAATGGAATGATTACTGCTTATCCTTATGGAAGTGAAACTCTAAGCATAGACCAATCTTTAGAGGCTATTACCGCAAGAAGAATCGAACAACAAGCAAGAGATGCAGATATACTTTTAGATGCAGATGGAGATGATTTTACTAATAGAGACGCAAAATCTTCGTGTATGTCAAATTCAGATGTTGGAACAGATGCGAAATTTTTTAATGCTAGCTATGATGATGGTAGTGCATGTTACTCAGGATTAACATTCACTTTTATTACTGATGCTATAGAAAATTTAACTACAGTAGATGCATCTAAATTTACTGTGATTTATGAAAAAGATGGATCAATCACAGAGGTCCCAGTTGCAGGGGTTAATAGACAAGGTAGTGAAATTGAATTTACCTTTTCTTCTGAAATGGTTTATAATGCAAGTACAGGCTTAACTTCAGATAAAGAAGATGTTCCTTTCACAATTATGCTACCTGCGGGGTTGGAACCAGAAAATATACAGTATGACTACTCTATGCTAGGTGAGACCTGGGCAACTCCAAGAATAGTAAGAATTCCAACAACAAAAAGCGGCTCTTTAAATGATGATAACTATGTAGCCGTTTTACCTGGTGGTTTTGGTGCTACTGACGGCATAGGTTCTAATCTGTTTTTAATCGACCTTGAGGATCCAGCCAACAATGGAGGGGCTATATATGGGTCTGATGATAATCTAGGTCCAATAAAAATTGTTGATGTACCTGATAATGGTATAGTCAATTCTGTTACTGGTGATCCTGTTGTTGTGACTCCAGATACATTTAGAGGTGTGCCTTGGAGAGGTGCTATGGTTTACATTAATGATTTAGAAGGAAAAGTTACAAAGATTAATTTAACAAATCAGCAAAAGGACAATTCAGAAATTGATATATTTGATCAAAGAACCTTATTTAATATAAATGCAAACGATATAAATCAAAGAGTGAGTTACTTTGGTATGGAAGCTGCATATGGTCAAAGTACAAGAAATTTATGGTTGTTTGGTGGAACAGGTGATTTTAGAGATGTTGGTGCTAGGATTGATGGAATGGATAACTTATTATTTGGTATTAGAGATGTAGACTTTCCAAATTTTACTCATGGTGAAATCAAAGTTCCAAAAGCATCTTCTGCAGATGAAAATGGAAATTCTAATTTTACACTAGGAGCTCTTGAAGCGATTGCGAACGCACCTATTGTTGATGACAAATTCCCAGATCTAGCTGATTGTGGTTATACAAGAGTTAGAAACAGAATGGAGGATTGTCCTGGGGCAGGAAGACTTGGATGGATATTCAAACTCGATAACCCAGAATTTAATAAAAATCCAAAAGGAGATGGGAATAACAGATATAGAAAGGCTACAGCAATACCAACTATTTTTGGTGGAACAGTTTACTATCCTGTTTATGAACCACCACCAAAAGGAGATGTAACTTGTAGTGTTGGTAAGGCATTTATTTGTGCTGCGGATGATGAGTGTGGTATAAATCAAGCAGAAAAAATTCAGTTCGCAGAAAAAAATGTTAGATCTGAAAGTGAATTTGACGAAAGTGCAGGATGTTTTTATTTACAAAGAGGAATACTCTCACAATTT
>CABYNK010000001.1 GCA_902520355.1 uncultured Pelagibacteraceae bacterium | reverse complement strand
AGATTAAATATTTTTTTATTTTTTTTCCTTGAACAAAATATAATTTTGTTGCTTGGCATAAGAATCTCGAATTCATCAATTATAGATTTCAATTGATTTTTGTAAGAATTTTTTCCAAATACGTTATTAGCTATCATTCCACCAATTGTTACGTATTTTGACCCTGGAGTTACAGAAATCATGAATCCCATAGGTATGATTAACTTTAATATATCAACTAACAAAAAGTTGGAGGTTACGTTTAAAATTGATTTTTTTTTGTCTACATATATTTTTTTTGGAAATTTTTTTAATGATATTAAATTTTTTTTATTTACGCACGTATCTCCAAAAGATCTTAAATTACCACATAACCCAATATTAGTTTTTTTTATTGAAATAATTCTTTTTAGCTCATCTATATTATTCGGATACAAAACTTTATTTTTAAAATAAGTATTTTTTGCCCAGTTTGTTTGAGAATATAAATCCATTTTGTTTTAATATTAATAATTAATTATAATAGCAATATCAAATATGCTAAGAACATAATTAATCATATTTAAAAAAAATTGTGTCATTAAAAAATTATAACTTAATATTTATTTCTATAATTATCGTATTATCTAAATGGTTATCATCAGCATATTTTTTTGATGAACCCCTGGGCACAAAAATTATTTTTGAAAGTGTTCCAGATGGTGAAGCTTATTACCCTCAAATAAAATATTTATCAAAATTTCTCATGAACTATTCGTATGATCCTGAAATATCGAATTTGAGAAATATTGCCATACCAGTATCAGGTATTTTGGTTCACTCAATTTTACTAAAAATTTTTGGTTTTTACTCGTTCATCATTGCTGAATGGATTTGTGTTTTTATTTTTTTACTCATTTTTTATCAAATTTTTAATTTGTTTTTTTCAAAAAATTTATCAACTATTTTTTCAATCTTAATTTTTTGTTCACCTTTTTTAATATCTGAAACTTTTTTGAGTAACTTTCAATATTTAAAAGTATTTGAAGATAATTTTTATAACTTAAGGGTGCCAAGACCAATGATATCGAATTTATTTTTTTTTGGTTTTATACTTGTCATACTTAAAATAGATCAAAAAGATATTTATAAATACTCAAATTTTATATTAATTGGATTAATTTTAGGCCTTACTCTGTCTAGTGTTTATTATTATTTTTTAACACAAGTTATTTTTTTAATAATTTTTTTGTATTTTAATTTAAAGAATAATCTTTTTTTTGAATTAAAAGATAAACTAAAATTTTATTTAACATCTATTTTTGTGTTTTTTATATCAATACTTCCATTTTTAATAAATTTATATTTCCATGAAGATGAGTTTACTTCTAGACAAGGCGTTTTTAATTTGGACTATGAAAAAAAAATTATTTTACTTAAATACATTGCAGAAAAATATTTAAGCACTAAATTCCTTGCAGTAATATTTACTATTAGTTTAATATCTTATTTTGTTAATTTCTTTAGATTGAGAGAAAAAAAGCTAAATAATGTTTTTTATTTAGTTTTTATATCATCACTAATCTCTCCAGTGCTATTTGTAATTTTTTCAAATAAATCTTTTGTTTTTTATCATTTTATAAATTTTATTGTTGTGAACGGCGTGCTATATTTAATTATTTTCTCTCTAATTATTTTTAATAATATTCTTAAAATACGTATCAATAATTTTATAACTTATGTTTTTTTAATATTAATATCATGTCTTTACGTAATAAATGACGTTAATAAGTTTAAAAGTTTATACACTGATATTGAATATAAAAATCAAAGAAATGAATTTTCAAAAATCAATTCGCAAATACTAGGTAAATTTAACCTAAATAAATCTAGCCTTTTATCATTTGAAACAAATATTATTATTTGGTCAATAATGAATGATATAAAATATTTAGACTTCATTAACGGTTTTTTTACCTCAAAAAAAGATTATATGATTGAAGAAGATATCTATTCAGCTTTTAAAAAACTTGAACTTGAGGAAGAAAATTTCTACAAATTTATAAGAAATAATAAATCTAGTTGGAGATATTTAAACGAAAATATAACAAAGTATGTGTACTATAAGTACCAAGCAAATTCACTTATAACTTTTAACAATTCAAAAGATTTTAAAAAGAATGAATTAATCGATATAAATAAAAGCAGTCCATTATTACATCAACAATCAATTATTCCTCAATATGAAATAAACCGATTAATTTTTGAATTTAACAAATTTGATAAAAAGCTAACTTATCCAGATATAATTGTTTTAAACAAAATGGATGACTTCATAAATTTTTCTAAACTCAAACTTTTTAATTATTGCAAAGTTTTTGATGGGGATTTCTATTTAATGTATTTCAATAAAACTGTGCATGCATGTTAAGTTTCTTTAAAATAATTCCTCTTTTATCATTTTCTCTATAATCCTTCTAAAACTCACTTTTGGTTTCCATTTTAATACCTTGGATGTTTTTGATATATCAGCTTTATATCCTTTAATATCTAATTTTCTTTTAAGATAACTTACATCAGATCTTAATTTTTTAATATTTATATTCTTAATTTTAAATACCTCTCTTACAAAATCCCTTAATGAATAAACTTTTCCAGTACCAATAATAAGGTCAGTTGCAGTTTTTTGTTGCAACATAAGCCAGTATGCTTTTACAAATTCGGGAGCCCATCCCCAATCTCTATAAATATTAACATCGCCTAATAATAAATATTTTTTTTTATTACTTAAAATCTGATTAGCACCATTAATAATTTTCTTTGTTACAAATTCGTTTGACCTTAAAGGGGACTCATGATTAAAAAGTATACCTGAACAACAAAAAATATTGTAATTTTCTCTGTATATTTTTGTGAACCAATATCCAGCTGCTTTAGAAACACCATATGGGCTCTGTGGATCTATTTTTGAGTTAATATTGAAAAAATTTTTTTTTTTGTTACCAAAAATCTGACCTGAACAGGCATTAAATATTTTTATTTTTTTATTTTTTATTTTTGCAACTCTTAGAATATTAAGAATACCAACTGAATTACTTAATAAAGATATCTCAGGAAATTCAAATGACTTAACTATTGATGACTCACCAGCAAGATAATAAATTTCATTTATCTTTTTTTTAATAATCTTATAACAGAATTTGTAATCTGTAGCTTCTCCTTTAATAATTTTAACTTTGTTTTGAATATTTAGTTTATAGAGTCTGAATAAGTTACTTTTAGAATTATTTCTAGTAATTCCAATTATATTGTAATTTTTACTCAATAAGAAATGAGCAAGATAAGCTCCATCTTGGCCTGAGATACCAAATATTAATGCAATTTTTTTTTTCATTTATTTATTTTAATTTATAAATTAGATTAGTAGTATAAGTTTAACTATTTTTCCATCATCTTAGTTTCTATGAAAATAAACTTAATATTTTTTATATCAGAATTTGGCTTGGGCGGGGCTGGTAATTCTATATACAAATTATGTAAAAATTTAAGTGTAGACAAATATAAGATATCAATAATTTGTCTCAACAAGTGCTATTATAAAAATCAGCTTAATAACATGGGTATAAAAGTTTTTGAAGTTAAATCTAAAAGAACAGCAATGGCAATGATTGAAATAAAAAAAATAACTGTAAGATTATTAAAGAATAATTACAAAAATATATTTGCATCAAATATATATTATTCAAATATATTGTCCGTATTTTTTTTAAGAAATCTAAATATGAAAATGATTCTTATTGAAAGAACTCCTCACCAAGAACTGTCAATTTACTATAATTTTTTTGATTTTGTTAAAAAAAATTTTTTAAAAATATTAATTAAATTTACGTTTCATAAAGCAAATGAATGCATATCTAATTCTCATTATATATCAAATGAATATAATAAAATTTACAATTTAAATTTTAAAACTATATATCCACCATCATTTGATGGAAAAATTTTCAGAAAAAGTTTAAAGAGTTCTAAAGATAAAATATATTTTGGAACGATTTGTAGATTAAGTAGAGAAAAAAATTTATCAAGTTTAATTAAAATTTTATCTAATTTTAAAAATAATTTTTTTTTAGAAATAATTGGGGAAGGACCAGAAAAAGAAAAGTTGTTAAGTTTAAGAAAAAAATTACATTTAGAAAAACAAATCAAATTTTCTGGTAAAGTTTCTCCAGATAAAATTAAAACACACTTCAAAAAATTTGACTTTTACTTAAATTCATCAGATTTTGAGGGTTTCCCAAATACTGCTGTTGAGGCACTAAGTCATAATGTTCCTGTAATAGCATCTCAAAGTCACGGGGGAATAAATGAAATCTTAAAAGGTAAAAAGTTTGGATATATTTATAGAGACCAATATGAATTACAAAAAATTTTAAAGCAAGTTTTTTCAAAAAAAATTAAGTTCACTTTTAATCAGAGTCAACTATTCAAACACCTTAATCAATTCAGTGAGACTAATAATTTAAAAATGTATAATAATCTGTTTAAAAAAGTTAAGTAAAAATTTTCCAATTTTTTTTATACCAATTACAAGTATTATTTAAAGCTATTTCTAAAGGTATGAATTTTTTCTTATTATATAAATATTTAATTTTTGAATTCGATCCATGAGTTTTTTTAACATCGGCCTTTTGGAAACTCCTCTTATATATTTTTGGTTTGTATTTAAATTTTTTATTAATAATATTTAGAACTCTTGTTATTTTTACAGGATTATTTGAACAAATATTTACAACAGTGTTATTTTCTATTTTTTTATTTAAAAGTAAAAAAAGTATTTCTTTAACATCTTCAATGTAAGTAAAATCCCTAGTATGATTGCCATAATTATTTAAGTAAAATTTATTTGATTTATTGTAAATTGAATTTAAATATTTATATATCAACATATCTGGTCTCCCCCACTCACCAAAAACTGTAAAAAATCTTAATCCGATACATTTCGTTGAAAAACCTTTAAAAAATAATTCAACCATTTCCTCGTTATTTTTTTTAGTTAGACCGTAAATATTCTTTGGTGAAATTACATGAGTTTCTTTTAATGGAAATTTTTTGCTATCACCATAAACAGAGCTTGATGAAGCATAAAAAAATTTATGAACTCTATTTTTTTTGATTAATTCTATTAAATTAAAAAATCCAATTATATTACTGTTTATATATGATCTTGGATTGATCAAAGAATATCTTACTCCTGCTTGTGCAGCAAAATGGTAAACACAATTGAATTTTAATTTAAAAACCTTTTCTAATTTTTTTTTGTTACATAAATCAAATTTATAAAATTTGAAATTCTTATACTTTTTTAAATCTTTTAATCTGGCTTTTTTTAATTTTTGTGAGTAATAATTATTTATATTATCGATAGAATAAACTTGGTGATTTGTATTTGATAATAAAAATTTACAAAAATTGTAACCTATAAATCCTGCACTTCCCGTAATTAGAATTTTCATATCAAAATATATATCAATTTTGTTCAAAAAAAGTATAAGTTTATTAATGGTAAAAATTTGTGTGTTGGGTTTGGGCTATGTTGGGCTGCCAGTTGCACTTGGTATATCAAGTAAATTTGAAACTTTGGGGTTTGATATTTCTAAAAAAAGAATTAAAGAACTCAGTTCAAAATTTGATTCTAATAGAGAATATTCTAGTAATGATTTTAATCGTAAAAAATTAACATTTTCAAATAAAACTAAGGATTTAAGAGACTCTAATATTTATATTATTTGTGTTCCTACTCCTATTAAAAAAAATAATTTACCTGATTTGTCATATATAAAAGAAAGTATTTCCATAATAAGCGCCTATATAAAATCAAATGACATTATTATACTAGAGTCAACGGTTTATCCAGGAGTCACCGAACACTTTGCAAAATTTTTAGAATTAAAAACAGGATTAAAAAATAATAAAGATTTTTATATGTGTTACAGTCCTGAAAGGATTAATCCTGGTGATAAAACGAAAAAAATAAAAAATATCAATAAGATATTTGCAGTCAATACAAACGATAAAAAAATTTTATCAAAAGTTAAAAAAGTTTATAAATTAATCTCAAAAGAAATAGTTTTCTCAAAAAAAATAAAAGAAGCAGAAACTGCAAAAGCTATAGAAAATACACAAAGGGATTTAAATATTGCACTTTTTAATGAAATACTAATTTTATCCCAAAAAATGAATTTAAATTTTAATGAGATTATTAAATTAGCTGCAACAAAGTGGAATTTTATAAAATTTCAGCCAGGCCTAGTAGGTGGACACTGTTTGCCAGTAGATCCATATTATTTATCTTTTATTGCAAGGAAAAATAAATTTAGAACTAATACACTCTTAAGTGGAAGATCAACAAATAATAACATGAAGAATTATGTAGTTAATGAAATATCAAAATGTATAAAAAAAAATAAATTAAGCAATAAAATTAAAATTCTAATTTTGGGTATTTCTTATAAATATGGAGTATCTGATTTAAGAAACTCTCTAGGTCTTAAGATTTTTAATAAAATCAAAAAAAAATATAAAAATACCTTTTTTTATGATCCTTTTGTAAATATTAAAGATAAATTTACAAATATAAAAAAACTAAAAAATTTTAAATTGATAATTTTTTTAAGTTCAGGAAAAAAATATAAGCCTATATTTAAAAAAGGTATTGAAAATAATATATTAATTCTAGATCCTTTTAATTATTTTTCTTAATATGTAATTTTTTCAAAAATTTAACTCAAAATCTAGAGAATATGAATAATGCTTTAAATAATAATTGAAGCTGTTTTATTTTTGATATATTCAAAGTAGATTTGTAAAATCTATCATGACTAAAAATTTAATATTTTCAGCGACTTATAATGAAAAAGATAATATTGAAGAATTAATAGAAAAAATAAATAAATATAGTTCAAATTCTGATATTTTTATCATTGATGACAACAGTCCGGATGGTACAGGTAATATATTAAATGAATTAAAAAAAAAGAATTCAAATTTAGATTTTCTTATTCGAAAAGGTAAGTTAGGCTTAGACACGGCTCACAAATATGCTTATGATTATGCAATTAAAAATGGTTATGAAAAATTAATAACTATTGATGCTGATTTATCCCATGATCCAAAAGAAATACCAACATTCATTAATCTCTTAGACAAACACGAATTTGTTATCGGTTCAAGATATGCTAAAGGAGGCAAATGTGAAATGCCTTTGCTGAGACTATTTTTAAGTATAATAGGTAATAAAATTATTAAGTTTATTTTAAAAATTAGTTGCAGTGAATTTACTACTTCATATAGAGGTTTCAATTTATTAAAATTGAATAATTTTCATCTAAAAGAAGTAAAATCAAAAGGATATAGTTTTTTTATGGAGAGTATATATCATTTAAATAAGAATAATTATAAAATATTAGAAGTTCCTATATTTTTTAAAAATAGGAGTGCTGGTAAATCTAAAATTCCTAAAATTGAAATTTTTAGAACGCTAAAAAATTTGCTTTTATTGCAGTTCTTTAATAAGTAGTTTTTGAGACTAATTGATATATAGTATAAGTTTATTTTTTTATGAAAAGAGCAAGAATATTATTACTAACCCCTAATTTAAAAGGGGTAAAGGATGGTCTTAATAGGATACAACCTTCTTTAGGACTTATGACAATTGCCCAGAGTTTAATAAACAATAATCATATAGTTAAAATCCACGATACTGCACTTGAGGGCTGGGAAAACAAAGTAGATTTAGGCAGCAATAAAGTTTTAATTGGTCAAACTGATGAAGAAATAGAAAATGTTATAAGAGAATTTAATCCTGATATTGTTGGGATATCAATTTTATTTTCAAACTTAAACGAGTCAGGACACACAATTGCAAGAATTGTAAAAAAAATAAATAAGAAAATATGGGTTTTTACTGGTGGAAATCATATAACTAACTCCCTAATTGATTATCAACATAACATAACACATCCGGGAGATGACATACCTCTCATAAAAGATCTCGAGGATCCAAATATTGATTTGGCTTTAGTAGGTGAAGGTGATTTCACAGTTGTTGATTTAGTAAATAAAATAATTAACAATCAAGATATTTCAAAAGTCCCTGGTCTATTAAGACAAGTTTCAAGAGGTAAATATTTTAATAATCCATCCGCCAGATTAATTAATTTGGATAATTTACCAATTCCCGCTAGACATTTAGTTAATATGGAGGGTTATTTTGATATAGGAGCATTTCACTCTGCAAAATCAAGGTCTAACAGGGTTTTAAATATTATGTGCTCACGTGGTTGCCCAGAAAAATGTACATTCTGTACAACACCTCAAATGTGGGGGTCAAATGTAAGATGGAGAAAAATGGACGATATAATGTTAGAAATAAAAAATGGAGTTAAGGATTTTGATATTGGTGAAATTCAATTTGAAGATGACACTATAACGGCTAGAAAAAAAAATTTGATAGAATTATGTAACGGACTAGAAAAAGTTGGATTACCATGGTGCACACCGAATGGAATTAAAACTAATTATCATTTAGCTAATCAACCAGATATGTTTAAAGCTATGTATGAGTCCGGATGCTATCAGGTTACTTTAGCTTGCGAAAGTGGTGTTCAAAGAGTTTTGGATCATGTTGTTAATAAAAGATTAAAAGTTGATCAAATAAAACCAGCTATAGAAAATGCAAAAAAAGCAGGGTTACTAGTTCATACATTTTGGATACTTGGTTATCCAGGGGAAACCTTTAGTGAAATGAATCAGACTATAGAATTTGCACTAAGCACTGGGGCTGATAGTTTCTCTTTTTCAATTTTAAGTCCATTACCAGGTACACCTATTTACAGAAAAGTGGTTAAAGAAAACCTTTGGTGGGACGGCAAGTCATTAAATGATTTAATGTTTAGATCGTCTTTAGTCAAAGTTGATGGGTTTAATGATCCAAATCAATTTGAAAAGTTTGTAAATGAGGCTAATCTTAAAGCAAATTTAATTTTAAAACAAAGAGATCCAAAAAGATTTGCATTTAAATATGGAAAAAATGCAAATGAAAAGTCACTAATTAAACAAACTTAATTAAATTGAAGTGACTTAATTAGACTATTATTTTTACTAAACTCTTTATCATTATAATACTTTTTTCTGGCATTCTTTATATTTTTGATTTTTGAGCAATACGTAGCATAAAATATCATTCTTGATCTTTTTGAATTGTTGTTGGATGACTTGTGTGCACAATGCCAATCAAATATTAAGATATCACCTGCATTAAGTTCTGCTGGAAAAAATTTGAATTTTTTAAGAAACTTTTTTTTTATATTAGGTGTAAATTTATCTAACTTTTTTGTAACCTCAGACCAGTTATTCCCTAATTTTTTTAAATCTTTTTTTGATGATAAGTATAAACATCCGTTATACTTATCTGTTCTTTCAAGTGGAATTACTACATTTGTAAAACTATTAGAGTATATAGACCATCCTCGTTTTATTCTATTATTTTTATCACGCCAATAAAAATGTCCGTCAATATGAGGTACATATCCTTTTCCACCTGGATACTTAAAGTTTAATTTATCTTTAAATAATACATTATTTTTTTTTGTTAATCTTTTTAAAAGACTGAATATTTTTCTCGAATTAACTAATTTTTTTGCGTCATTCAATTGTTCGGATATTTTCTCTATTCTTCTTAACTTGGGTTTTTTTTGGATTTTTTCATAATAAGAAAAGTTTTTTTCAAAATTTTTTTTTTTTCTATTAATTTTTGTTTTCAAATTTTTAATTTGACTTTGATTAAGAAAATTTTTTAGTACTATAAAACCGTTGGTACTATAAAAAGCATTTAACCTGTCATATTCGATCGATTTAAAATACATTAAGCTAAATTATATTTTTTATATACTGTGTTGATAGATTCAATAAGAGCTGAGTATAATATTGTAGATATCAATGTGTTAGTGTAAAAAGGTATTGCGGCAATATAACAAACCAATAATCCATCTAATGAATATCCGTATGATCCAAGACTCCATACACCAAAATTAGAAATAATATAAAAAACTAAAGAACCACATACCGCCCCTATAATTCTCATATAAATATTTTTTTGAAATAAATGAGAGGTTAAACTAATGAAAACAACACTCCCCCATGTAAAAACTACTATGGCATGAAAACCTATGAATATATCTGTTATTATAAAACAGATTAATAGAGCGGGTATAAATCTTTTTCCTAAAAAAAGCGGAACATAAAAACTTAAAGCTATTAAACTTGTAAAATTTGGTGGATGAGGAATAAATCTACTAGCCGCTAAAACTATAAAAATTCCAAATGAGATTTTTAAATAATTCATTAAATTATAGTATATTAAAATATTTAGTTTTTTAATTAAAAATATGACTTTTAAAATCTACGTTTTAACCCAAAATTAAAACTTCTATCCATTTGAGAATAATCCTGAGCAGTCTCGTATTTCTTATCTGTGATATTTACTATGTCAAAGTAGAGATCATAACTGTTAAATAAATTATAATTTATGGATAAATCATTTACTAAATAACTCTCTAACTCTGCATCTGAAAAAGATTGAGATCCATTTCTATTAGCATTTCCATTTCCATAATCTCTTGCTTTATCTGACCATTTTGTTCTTAAAGTTAAATCTAAATTTTTACTACCAGGAAATTTGATTTTAGTAATCAAGTTTATTACGTTTCTTGGTACTCTAACCATTTGTGAATTAACATTAGAATTGTTAGGATTATCCTGCTCTGCACCATCATAAGTTTGGGTATACGTATAATTTAAACCAAAATTTAATAAATCATTTAATTTGTAATTAGAAATAAACTCTATACCTTGTGATTTTGTAGTGCTTGGGGAGTTTTGAGTTGTAGAACCTGATCCAGCTGCATTATTTCCTGACCATCCTTCTAGGGCATCTTCATACTTAATATTAAAATAACTAAGGTCTATAAACAAATTTGGATTAATAGTTTTTTCAATTCCAAAATCATAACTTTGACTCGTTTCAGCTTTTTTATGCCCTATAGCTCTACAATTTGCACCACCAAAATTACAATTATTTGCTGAGTTCCATACATAAAACGTTTCATACAATGATGGGAACCTATAGCCAGTTCCATAGGAAGATTTTAACTTAGTGGCCTTATCATCAAAAACGTATGAAAAAGTAGCCCTATGAGAATCCTCATTTCCTGCAAACGAATGTTCATCAAATCTTGCTCCAAAGGTAGCATAAATATTATTTGTTATTCTACTTTGATAGTCTAAATACTGAGATATAACATGGGAACTCGAGTCTATCCTTGCAGTTGAATCTTTATTAAATCCCATTTGGTCATCCTCTCTCTCTAATCCAAACACGATACTATTGTCTAGATCAAAATTATAATTACCTTGATATAGAAAAGCATATCTATCGCCATAATAATTATCTTGCTTTGTATTTTTACTATTAGGGGCACTAGCATAAACTCTTTTTATATAAGTATTCGCTAGAGTAAATTTATTTGAAAATTTTTTCAAAGACTTGTGAATTAGGCTAATATTATAGGATCCTTCTAACCCATCTGATTCCTCAGAGTGATCATAATTGGGCGAACAACCAAATAAATTAGACACACAAGCTGCATCATATTGCAAATATGTTTCGGCTAATCTTGCATTACTTTTTAACTCAAATTTGTCTGAAAACTTTTTACTATAACTAGCTATCAATCCATTATTTCTATACCTATCTTTTTCATCATTGTGTGTCATTTGAGATATTCCATCAGTTTGAAACCTTTGAAGACCTAAATAATATTTAGAATTATTATTACCACCAGATAAGGATGCTGAAAGATTGTGTGTGTTATGGGAACCAACGACATACTGTATATCTTTACTAAAACCTGATTTTCCCTGTTTAGTAAAAATGTGTATTGTTCCTCCAATAGCACCACTACCATAAATGGAACTCTGATTTCCCTTCAAAATTTCAACCCTTGACACCTGACTTGTTAAAATATTATTAAAATCAAAATCACCCGAAACACTAGATGGGTCAGACATCTTAACTCCATCAATATAAACTGTAGAATATCTTTTTGGCATTCCTCTTAGCTGAATTGCTGAGGCTGTTCCATGTCCCCCACTTTGAAAAAAGTTTGCGCTTGTTGAAGAAGTGTTTAATACATCTCCTAGGAAATGTTCAGTAGAGTTACTTAAAAATTTTTCATCTATTATAGTTACTGAAGATCCAACTGTTGATATAGATTGCGGCTTTTTACTTGGTGCTGTAATAGTAATAATTGGAATTTCCTCTGAATAAACATTTGTGGCAATAATGATAAACAGTGAAATTGCTCTTAACAGCATAAGTAGCTCCTTTTTTGAATCTAAACTTTAAGTTTAGACTTTAATTTATGCCGTTGTAAATTTAATAAGCAGAACTAGACTTTTCCTGGCCTTCATTCAACAGCGGACTAGACTGGGTGGTGCTCCGACTTTTACGGTTGCAGGTACAGCAAATGAATTTCACACTTATTTCCCACCATGTGTTTCAGTCTAAATCTCTTATAAAATATTATCATCTTTTTTCAAGTTATTGATGCTTATAGTTATTGAAATAATTTAAGCATAGTTATAAGGATATTTAATGAGGTCTATTTTTATAACTGGAGGTGCAGGTTTTATAGGAAGCAGTGCCGCGGAGTTTTTTGCAAAAAAAAAATGGGATGTTTATATTTTAGATAACCTTTCAAGAAAAGGAACTAGGATAAATTTAAATAGGATTAAAGATAAAATTAAAAAATTTTATCTAGAGGATATTAAAAATTATAAAAAATTAAATCTTATTTTAAAAAAAATAAAACCAGATGTTATTATACATGCTGCAGGGCAAGTTGCTGTAACGAAATCAATAGTTTCACCTCGGGAAGATTTTAATGATAATATACTTGGAACTTTAAATTTGTTGGAGGTAATAAGAAATAATAAATTAAAATGTAAACTAATTTATACTTCAACTAATAAAGTCTATGGAAACTTAAATTATTTAAAACTAAAAAAAAATAAAGATAGATACTTTTTTAAAAATTTGAAAAAAGGTGTAAATGAAGAATTTAATTTAGATTTTCACTCACCTTATGGTTGTTCTAAGGGTGCGGCTGACCAGTATGTAAATGATTATTCAAGAATTTATAATATTGATGGATATGTATTAAGGCAAAGTTGTGTATATGGAACAAATCAGTTTGGGATCGAGGATCAAGGATGGGTCTCGTGGTTCATAATAGCGTCAATTTTTAAAAAAAAATTTAAAGTCTATGGAGATGGCAAGCAGGTAAGAGATATACTTTATATTGATGACCTAAATAATCTTTATTATAAAATTGCACTAAATAAAAAAAAGTTAACTACAAACAGAATTTTTAATGTTGGTGGAGGAAATAAATTTTCATTAAGTTTGTTAGGATTATTTAAAATTTTAAAAAAGGAGTACGGATTAAAATTAAAATATAGTTTTCGTAGTGAAAGAAAAGGTGATCAAAAAATTTTTATTAGTGATAATTCAAAAATAAGTAAAATTTTTAATTGGTCTCCTAAAGTTGATCCAATTAAGGGAACAAGGATTTTAATTAATTGGGTTATAAAAAATAAAAAAAAGGTTAATTCAATTTTGTAAGTGTGAAAAAAGAAATTGCTTTTATAGATCATAATTTTCATAAAAAATCTAGAAGTGCTGATTTTTTAAGAGAGATTTTTAAAAAAAAATATAAGATAAAAAATTATTGGTGGTCATTAAAAGAGCAGTACCAGCTTATTAATAAGATAAAAAAATATAATAACTTCTTTTTTTTCCAATCGTTATTACCATTAGACGATATGATTAAAATAAGAGATAAAAATATAATATGGGCACCAATGTATGACAATCTTAACATGACTGATAATTATTGGCGAAAAATTAAATATTTAAATATCAAAATATTATCTTTTTCACAACCAGTAAAAAAACTTTCAAAAAAATATAATTGTGATCATATTCAACTCCAATATGCATTAAATATTTTTAGAGGAAAAACATTGAATAAAAAAAAAGTAAAAATTTTTTTTTGGTTTAGAAATAATTTTTATACTAAAGATTGGATCAAATTTTTTAATAAAGATGATATAGAAAAAATTATATATTTTAAATGCCCAGATCCTGGCAGAAAGGCAGAAGAAATAAGGGCCGATGAATTGAAAAACTTTAACTTTGAAATTATTAATAAAGATTTTTTACCCAAAAAAACCTATTTAAACCTAATCAGAGATTGTGATGTATTTGTAAGTCCAAGAAAACAAGAGGGTATAGGTATGAGTTTTTTAGAGGCATTATCAATGGGTAAGTATATTGTTGCAAACAATGATTCAACTATGAATGAATATATAAAAAACAGAAAAATTGGATTTTTAATAGACAAAAATACCAAAACGAAAATAAATATCAGCAATATTATAAATGCTAAAGCTTATAGAAAAATTAATTCAAAAAAAATGTTTCAAAAATGGAATAGAGATAAAAATAGAATTATTAAATTTTCGAAAAAAATCTCATTAAATAAAAATGATAAATATTTAAAAAGAATTATATTCTTTGATGACTACTTAAAAAAAATAAGATTTAGAATTAAAAATTAGTTTTGTACTTTAATTATTCCAATTTTTGGTCTGGCATCAGAGCTCTTTGATTTTTTTTTCCCTCTAAAGATAAAATAAATATGTTATTATTACTATTATATACGATATCTCTTATTCTTTTACCAATAAATATCTTCTCCATAGAAATAACTTTATTATTGTCATCACTGAGTATCGCTCTGTATATTGATCTTCCGTTCAGAGATGTTATCAGGTAATTATTTGACCAAAATTCAGAAAAATCGATTGGTACTTTAATTATCTGATTAATTCCAATTGATGGAACAAAAGCATATATTGGTTCAATAAAATTTTCGCTTGAATGATTTTTCTTATAAAAAAACTTTTTTGATGAGATATCCTTATCATAGAACTCCTCAAAGTAATAAGGTTCACCATAAGAAACTATAGGCCAACCATAGTTGCCATTAAATTTAATATTGTTGATTTCATCGCCACCTCTTGGACCATGTTCAGCTGCTAAAATTGAATTTCCCTCAACATATAATCCTTGTGGAGTTCTGTGACCCATTGAGAATATTTTAGATTTTTTATTTTCAAAATCTATAAATAATATTTTCCCAAATGATGAATTTATGTCTTGAGCTCTTTTACCTTCAAGCTCAGTATCAGTTGTAACTAAAATTCCGTCAATTCCATTATGATTAAAGTAATTTATCCTTCCTGCATCAAATTCTGGACTACAATCCTCAGATTTAAAAAAATTCTCAAATTTTAAAGTTTTATCTATTTCTGAGACGACAATATTTATTTTAGTGCAATCATCTGAAAAATCACTGTAAGATACATAAATTTTATTTTTATAAACATGTAAATCTCTAATTGATCCAGCTTCATTATCAAATTTAAAATTTGTATCTATTTTTTTAAAATCTATTTTTTTGTTTTGGTCTAAGCTATCTTTTTTAATATAAAAAAAATTTCCACCAGAATCTGCTAAAATAACATCATCTTCATAGTTTTCTAAAAAAAATTGTACTGATCCAGGATTCCATTTGGAAATAGATAATGCAAAATCAAACTCGTCAAGATCTTTCTCGTAAAAATTTAGATCAATGTAGTGTGTTTCTGGTAATAAATTTTGATTATAATTCATTTTTCCATATAGTTTATATTTTTGGAATAATTGAGCTTCACCCTTTCCAAAAAAAATCTCTCTAATAGATTGTTTTTGTTGCTCGTTAAGTCTTTGTACTACAGTAGATCTAATAGTATCAAGATTTAGAATTATAATTACTAAAATTACGAATATTGATGTGAAAAAGATTAATATTTTTTTCATTTAATCAAATTGGAAATTTTTAATTTTTCAATATTATTTAAATTTTTTAAGTTAACGACTTCACAATCTTTTATCTCATTTAATTTATTTTGTCCTGATAAAAAATTTAACTTTCCTGTTTTAGTTCTACTTTCTCTAATATTTGAGTCGGTGTAAAAATTAAGATCTTTTATTTTAATATTTGGAAAATAAATATCTTTTCTATAATCATTATTTATAAAAAAAGCATTATTTTTTAATATATTAGACCCTAGAAAATAATAACCTTTACGTTTCATTAAGTTAATTAAAAGTTTCAGAGATGCTCCATAACACAGATGTGAATAATGGTAATCTGATCTTTTAAAATTTTCTATATTTGGAACTGTAATTTCTAAATCTGGACCAAAAGTTGAATTATATTCTAAAATAAAAATCTTACTTATTTTTGGGTCTATTTTATCAGCAATCCAGTAATCTATACCATCTATATCTAAACTGAAAATATCAATCTCAAAATTACAATTTTTTTTTAGAACATCATTAACATTTTCTGTTTCAATTTTCTCTTGGCAAATTTTTAAATCACCTTTCCACAAAGAAATATTCTTTTTTACTTTATTTTCTAAATCTTCCATTACATCAATAATAATTCCTTTAGAATTTTTCATTTCAAATAAAAATCTTGTATTAGCCTCTGAATAATCTCCAACTCCAATTTCAACAAAATTAGGATTTTCAATATTTAAAGATTTTGTTAAAAAGTTAATAATTCCATCTTCTCCATTTTGAGAAAATATTTTGCACTCTGTTTCCTCTAAATAATTTATAAATTTATATTTAGACTCTTGTAAAATAATAGTTTGAATACCAATTTGAGTTTTTACAAAATTAGATAGTTTGTTATTAATATTTAGTCTTAAAAGTAAAAAATTAAATAGTTTAAATAAATAATAATTGAATGTTTTAATCATTTGTGTTTATTTTTTTTTTCTATAATTATAAATAAGAATTAGCAATAAATTTATAAAATATACTTAAAATAATGTTCATTTATTCAAATTTATTGAGTCTACTAAATTTAATATTTTTAAATTTATTTTTTTTATATAAAAAAATTGTACTCAAAAAAAAAGTGGTTGTATTTTACCATCCAAAACAGAGACAAACTAGAGAAAATATTTTTTTTATTAAAGACTGCTTTGATAATAAAGAACATCAAAAAATTGATTATATTTTTTTACATCAAGATATTTTTTTAAACGAAAAAAATCATTTCTTTGTTAAAGAAAGAACAATAAATTTTTTATTCTTTGTTAATATTTTTTTTTCAAATTATATTTGTGATAAATTTCCAAAAAATTGTGTAAAAATTTATATACATCATAACTTGTACGACGATCCATGGGTCGATAAAAATAAAGAGAAAGATACCTGTATAAGACTTAAAAAGTATAATTATATTTTTGTTGCTACTAAAGAAGCTTTATCTGTAGTCAGTAAAATGTTTGAAAAAAATTTAATACTTTCTCCAAAAATTATGGAAGTTGGATATTTAAAGTTAGATTATTTGATAAATAAATTAAAAAAAATGAAAAAAGAGTCAATTATCATTGCTCCAACAGGAATGAAAACTTTTTCAAAATATAGTTTTTTAAAAAACATAGACAAACTAATTATTAATATTTTAGATAAAACAAAATACAATGTTATTATTAGGCCGCATCCTAGAGATAGACAAAATAAACTTTATATAAATTTAAGAAAAAAATTTAAAAATGAAAATAAAGTAAGTTTTGATTTAAGTCCAAATTATCTAAATACATATCAGAAAGCAAAAATTATGATCACAGATATTTCTGGAACTGCTTATACTTTTTCATTTTTAACACTTTCACCTGTAATATTTTATGAAAAACATAAAAGCACTCTAACAAATAAATTTGGGAACTTATCTTTTCTTCAAAATAGAGAAAAAATAGGAAAAATTAACTACAATATAAATCATATAGATAAGAGTATATTTTACGTAGAAAAACATATTCAAGAAATCAAGCAAAATATCTCTATTTTAAGAAAAAAAATTAAATTTTTAAAAAAATCAAAATCTACTATAAATTATTTGGTTATTAAGATATTAAAAGGTAATCATTAGTACAAATCAATGAAAAAAAAAATTGTCTATGTAGGATTGGCTGCAGATATTGTTCATGAAGGACATATAAATATTTTAAAAACTGCTGCTAAATTAGGCAACGTTATAGTTGGGTTACTGACCGACAAAGCTATAGCATCTTATAAAAAATTACCATATTTAGAATACAATCAAAGAAAAATTATCTTACAAAATATAAAGTACGTTGATCAAGTTGTTGAGCAGAAAACTCTAGATTATGTCAAAAACCTAAAATCCTTTAAACCAAACTATGTAGTCCATGGAGATGATTGGAAAATTGGAATACAAAAAAAAACTAGACAAAGAGTGATTAAAACACTTAAGTTATGGGGTGGTAAGCTTATAGAACCTAGGTACACAAGAAACATCTCTTCAAGTAAAATTAAGAATAAAATTTCAAGTTTCGGAGTAACTCCTCAAAACAGAGTTAGTAAACTGAGAAGATTATTGAATGTTAAAAAGATAGTCAGAATTCTTGAAACTCATAATTCGCTTACAGGACTTATTGTTGAAAATTTAAATCATATCAAATCTTCAAATATAAATGAGTTTGATGGCATGTGGTCATCTAGTTTGACAGACTCACTCACTAAAGGAAAACCAGATAATCAATCAGTTGACTATTCAACAAGGATTCTTGGCTTAAATTATATAATGGATGTAACATCAAAACCATTAATCTTTGATGCAGATAATGGAGGTAGAATTGAGCACATTTCATATCTTGTTAAAACATTAGAAAGAATTGGAGTGTCCGCTATGATTATAGAAGATAAAGTTGGTGAAAAACAAAATTCCTTGTTTTTAGATCAATCAAGAACAAAACAAGATAATATTTCTAGTTTTTGTAATAAGTTAAAAAAGGCAAAAAATTCTAAAATTTCAGATGATTTTTTTATAGTAGCAAGAATTGAGTCATTTATTCTAAAAAAAGGTTTAAAAGATGCACTTAAACGTGGTGTAAAATATGTTGATGCAGGTGCTGATGCAATCTTAATCCATAGTAAAGAAAAAAATCCAAAAGAGATTTTTGATTTTTCCAAGAAATTTAAAAAACTTAAACCAGACTGTCCATTAATTGCTGTTCCTTCTACTTACTCAAAAGTAAAAGAAATTGATCTAATTAAAAATGGTTTTCAAATTGTTATTTATGCAAACCATATGTTAAGAGCTGCTTATCCTGCAATGATGAATGTCGCAAAAAAAATTTTAAAAAATGAAAGATCATTTGAGGTAGAGAAAAAAATTACTCCAATTAGAGAAATAATTAACTTAATTAAATAATTGTGAAAGTAAAAAAATTCAAAAAAAATAAAGGAATTTTGTTTTTTATTACTGGACTTTCAGGATCTGGCAAAAGTTCTATAGCAAAAAAAATTTATCCACATATTATTAGAATGTTTGGCCCAACTATGTTTATCAACGGAGATGATTTAAGAAAAATTTTTGAATTATATGGTTTTTCTAGTAAAGACAGGCTCGAAAACTCAAAAAAATTTGCTAGATTTTTTAAACTAGTAACAGAACAGAATATATCGATTTTATTTGCTGCAGTTGGTATGAGGAATAAAACTAGATCATATTTTAGAAAGTCCGTAAAAAATTATTTTGAAATATATATTCATGCAGATTTAAAACAGATTAAAAAAAAAAATAAAAAAAAAATATATATTCAACACAAATCAAATATTGTTGGCTTAGATATAACTCCAGAGTTACCAAGAAACTACGATATTAAAATTATAAATGATTTTACAATAGATGTCACTAAGCTTAGTGATTTATTAAAAAAAAAATTAAGTTATTTTAAATTTATTTTCAATTAATTAAATCTTTGAAAGCAATCATCAAAATTTAATGCTTGAATTTTTAAACAAATGAATATTAATTAAAAAAATGCAAAAAAATAAAATTAAAAAATTGTTCAAAAATAAAATTGTTTTTATCACTGGCGGGACGGGATCACTAGGTAATGAATTAACTAAAATTTTTTTAAAAGAATTTAAATTAAAAAAACTAATTATATTTTCCAGAGATGAGTTAAAACAATCAGAAATGATCAAAAGATATTCAGATGATGATAAAAAAGATATTTTGAGATTCTTTATAGGTGATGTTAGAGATCTTGAGAGATTAAAATTTGCAATGAAGAATGTCGATTTTGTAATTCACGCTGCAGCACTCAAGCATGTAGATTTAGCAGAATACAACCCTATAGAATATGTTAATACAAACATTATTGGAGGTAGAAATGTTTTGGAAGCTTCATATTATAACAAGGTCAGTAAAGTAATAGCACTATCTACAGATAAAGCAGCAAATCCAATTAATCTTTATGGAGCTACAAAATTAGTCTCTGACAAATTGTTTGTGTCTTCAAATAATATTGCTGGACCCGATAAAACAAGACTTTCTGTTGTAAGATATGGAAATGTAGTTAGTTCAAGAGGCTCTGTCCTACCTTTTTTTCTTAATCTCAAAAAAAAAAATAATAAATTTTTTCCTATCACAGATTTAGAAATGACAAGATTTTGGATTACATTAAACCAAAGTGCTTATCTTATATTAAGGAGTTTTTATAGAATGGTGGGGGGTGAAATTTTTGTACCCAAAATACCTTCTATAAACATAATTGATTTAGCAAAAGCAATTGACCCAAATAAAAAAATTAAGATTATAGGAATTAGACCAGGAGAAAAATTAAGTGAAATACTCTGCTCGAGAGATGAGTATTTTAATACAATTGAATTTAAAGATTATTATCTAATTAAACCAACAATAAAATTTGTTGATAAAAAAATAAATTATAAAATAAGTAAAGACGGCGAAAAAGGCAAGCCAGTTACAAAAAATTTTGAATATTCATCCTCAAACAACAAAAAATTTTTGTCTATTAGTGAATTAAAAAATTTTATTAAAAATGAATTTAATAAATAAATTTGTGATCGGACTAGCTCAGTCTGATCCAAAATATGGGTTAAATAAAAATAATAAATTAGATGAAGTTTTTGATAAATTAAAAAATTATAATCTTAATTTTTTTGATACAGCTGAGATCTACAAGAATAGTCATAATTTTATCAGTAAAAGTAAAGATAATGTAAAAATTATCTCTAAAATATCTTTCAAAGATTTAAACACAAAAAATTTAAAAAAAACAGTTAATCAAAAAATAAAGAATATCTTAATTAAAAATTCAATAAATAAATTATATGCTATTTTGATTCATGACCCTCTTTTACCCTTGTATAAAAAAAAATGGAAAGTTATTCATAGTGAGCTAAAATATTTAAAAAAAAAAGGATTAATTAACAAAATCGGTATATCTGTTTATAATAGATATGAACTAGATAATATTTTAAAAATTTTTACACCTGATATTATTCAGTTTCCTTTAAATGTATTTGATCAATCATTTAATGATAAAAATTATTTAAAATCCTTAAAACAAAAAAAAATAGAACTTCATGCACGATCAATTTTTTTACAGGGAATTCTTTTAACAAATATAAATAATCATAAATATTTTTATAAATGGAAAAACTACTTCTCAGAATGGGAGTCTTTTTTAATGTTAAATAAAATGAGCAAGCTTAATGGTTGCTTAAGATTTGTTTTGCAAAATAAATTAATTGACAAAGTTGTAATAGGTTTGGGTCATAAATCTCATCTAAGGAGTTTTATTAAAGAATTAAAAAAAATTGAGACTAAAAAAAAGGAATATGATTTCAGTAGTATAGAGATAGATGATAGTTTGCTTAAAGATCCCCGTTTTTGGAATCTTAAATTAAATAATACTAAAAAAACCCTTAAAAGAGCTGTATAGTATTAGCTCGGTTAGAGTTTTATCAAAGTTAGATTTTGCTAAAAAGTTCTCAAAAAGAGATAGCTTAAATATTGATTATATTTGCACACTGACAAAAAATGAAATTTGAGAATAAATTAAGAAAACATGAAAAATTGTGAAAAAATATCAAGATTTAGTTTTTTATTTAAAATTTGATAAATAAAAATGTTTAATATTAAGATATTTTATATTTTCTCTTTAAAATGTTGATTATCTCATCACTTCCTTTTAATTTTTTTTTATGGATATGATAATTTTTCAAAAAAAAACTATATTTTTTCTTATTATTATTTAATAGATTCAATAATTGATTTTTATTATATTTAAAGTCCTCAAAATTAATTCTAGAAAAACCAATTTTAGATGGAAAAGTTTTTGAATGTTTTATTTGATTTACATCCATATATTTTGACCACAAACCAATAATTCTTTTTCTCAGGATTGCAGCGTCAACAATCGCGCTAGTATCGAAAGTAGTTACTAGGAATGATTTATATATATATTCTTTAGTTTTATATTGTACTATTTTAAAACCTTTTAGTAAGCCGGAATTTTTAAATTTTTTTACCTCGCTTGGATTTATTGATGGATGAATACAAATTATCACGGGTTTTTTAAAATCTTTTGATAATTTTTTTAAAAATTTTCTTAAGTGGAAATAATGTCTTTCAACAATATTTTTTGGTAAATATCCTCTGGTCTCAATCTCATGTCTTCCATTCATCTCTGCGTTTAAATGCGTTATATATTTTTCACTTATACTATATTTTTTTTCAATAATAGAATCATAAGATCTGCTATTTATTAGCTTATATTCTTTAGCAAAAAGTAATTTTTTTTTAAATAAATAACCTTTAATTAATTTTTTTTTAGCTTGATTAAGTTCTATTTTTTTTGAAGTAAAATGAATTTCGATTCTAGGAACAAATCCTAATAATACTAATAATGGCGTAATAAACTTAGAAAATATTTTTTGAAAAATATGGTAATTCAAATATCTTATATAATTCTTAACATCAAAGTATGCTGGCATACCAATTGTGCCAAAATTATCAATATATACTTGTTGTATATTTAAACGTTTTAACAAAAAATAAATCTTTAAAGAAAAAAAACTCTTACCAAAATTGTTTATTATAATAAGCTTTTTTTTCTTAGAAAATAAATAAAATTCTTTTTCATTTTTTGGATTAAATAATTTTATATTTGATTGTTTAATTTGATTTATATTGATTTTTATATCTTTTTCATTATACGAAAATTTTTTAAAATTAGGCCAATAGACCAAATTATCTGTGTTAATTATATAAAATTCTTTTAATGATTTTGAAAACGTATCAAACATTTCCTTCCTTACTTCTAGTGTGCCATGTAAACTATTAAAACTTGTAAGAAAAGCTAAAGACCTCATTTAAATTACAATATTATTTTTCCAGACTTAATTTCTATAACTTTGTCACATTTTTCAAATACTTTTTTTCGATGAGAGATAATCACTAAAGTAATGTTAGATTTTATATTGTAAATATCATTCAATATTAAAGCTTCATTTTTTTCATCTAAAGCGCTAGTGGGTTCATCTAATATTAAAACCTCTGGGGAAAAATATAATGCTCTGGCAATTCCAATACGCTGCTTTTGACCTCCAGAAAGTCTAACACCATCATCACCCACAAAAGTCAATTCTTTATCTGGTAAACTTTTTAAGAATTCACTTAATTGAGACATCTTAATTGCCTTTTCAAATTGAGAGGATAAAAAACTCTTATCATCTATACCAAAAGCTATATTGGATTTAATTGTATCATCCAATAAATATATATCCTGAGGAACGTATCCAATTTTAGATTTCCAATTATTTTTTTTCGAATTTATATCAATTTCATCAACTAAGATTTGTCCGCTAGTTGGTTTTAAGAGCCCACAAATTAAGTCTAGTAAAGTACTTTTCCCCTCGCCAGATGCGCCTGCAATACCAATTGTTTCTCCTTTGTTTATATCAATTGATAAATTATCTATAACTTTTTTTTCCGTTGAAGGGTATTTAAATATTAAATTTTTAATCTCAATTTTTTTTTTAAAAAAAATATCTACATGTTTAATTTGATCGATTTCTCTATGATGTTTTGTGGCTTTTTTCATTTCATTTAATTCTCTAACTATTAGATCAAAAGCAGGTGACTGATATTTTATGGTCGCTATAGATTGTGATATCGTGCTAAAGCTTGGTATCAATCGGATAGCTGAGACAGAAATAAGTACTATAATTGGTATAATATTCTCTACAGATTTATCTGAGATAACAAATAAAGAGCAAACAATTGTTATTGCTAAAATTGTTGCAACTTCTAAGAATAGCCTTGGTAAAGTTACAATGAATGATTGAATAAAATTGTATTTTTCAATCATTTCAGTGTTAAAATCAAAAATTTTTGAGATAAAATTTTCCTTATTTAACATTTTAATTTCTTTAATCGAACCTAGTCCATGCTTAAGTGTTTTAGTTTGTTTTCCCCAATATTCTTGAATAAATTTACCCCTAACTTTTGAGCTATTTCTTGTGTATAAAAAAAATAGAAATGAAAAAAATCCCAAAAAACCAAAAATTAAAACTGCTACCATAGAGTTAGCAATGATCAATAAAACTAAAATTACGATTAAAATTAATGACTCTTTTATTAATGATATATGTCCAATTAAATAATAAACCGATCTAGCCACCTCGCTGTAAACATTTCGAATTAAATCTGCGGAATTTCTTGAAATATGAAACTCATAATTAGAATTTATATAATTTTTAAACATCTTATTAGTCAGATTTTTTCTTATTCTTTTTATAACTAAACCGTTAAAAAAATTGACAAAAACCAGAAATAAGTTTTTAACTAAAAAAATTATAGTTACGGTCAATGATAAGTAGATGATTAATTTTTTTTGGCTCAAATCATTAACAAAATCATAAGTAAAAAAAGTTGGTAATTTTTCTATCAATGACTCTGAATCTACTATTGCCATTGCAAAAATAGGTAGAGAACCTAATCCAATCATTTCTACTAAAGTAGAAATTAAGAGTAAAAAAAAAAATAAAATTAAATTAAATTTATCTTTTTTGTCTATAATTACATTTAATTTATTTAGCATTTAAGAAAATAAATATCTCCTACTTGCAATATTTGAAATTAAATAATTTAGATCAGGTACCATTTAATAATTTGTAATATTATAAAATAGCTTTATTTTAAACAAAATTAATTATAATTTGGTTTTTAAAAAAATGATAGATCCTAAAAAATTCATTAATCTTTTAAAAAATAACAATATTTCTTTTTACTGTGGAGTACCAGACAGTATATTAAAGGGTTTTTCAAATGAGATTGAGAAAACTAAAAATGTTAAGCATATTATAACTCCAAATGAAGGGCTGGCGATATCCTTGGCTGCGGGATATAATTTATCTACAGATAAGTTATCATGTGTATATTTGCAAAATTCAGGACTTGGGAATACAATTAATCCAATATCATCTATTATACATCAAAAAGTTTACTCTATTCCTTTGCTTTTATTGATTGGATGGAGGGGATCACCAAAAATCAAAGATGAGCCTCAACATAAAGTTAAAGGTTTAATTACAAAAAGCTTACTTAAATTACTTGATATTAAATATATTGAAATCTCAAATGATTTAAAAAAAATCAAAAATCTTATCAATTATGCTAAAGTGAATAGTAAGCCAGTAGCAATTCTTGTTAAAAAAAATCAATTTAAAGATAAAAAATCAAATAATAAAATATCAAACGGTATTTTGAGATCGAATTTTATTTCTAAACTTCTTAATTTAATAAAAAAAAAAACTAAAATTATTTCTACGACTGGATTTACGTCAAGGGAGCTTTTTCAGTTAAGAAGCTCAAAAAATTATAATTTGAGTAAAGATTTTTATATGGTTGGGGGGATGGGACATGCTTCATCTTTAGCCTTAGGTGTTTCAATCACATATAAAAATGAAATTATTTGTCTGGATGGAGATGGAGCATTATTAATGCACTTAGGATCAATGAATCTAATCGGTCATATTGCAAATAAAAATTTTAAACATGTTATATTTAATAATTACTGCCATGAATCTGTGGGAAATCAATCCACTTATTCTGAAAATATTGATTTTAAACTATTATCAAAGTCATTAGGTTACAAAACTTACTTTAGAATAAATACCAACAAAGAATTAGAGATAAAACTTAAAAAATTTTTAAAAACTAATGGTCCTGCTATGCTTGAAGTAAAAACAAAAATTGGTACATTAAATAATCTGACTAGACCAAAAAAATTAATTAAATTGAAGAATGATTTCAAAGATTTCTGAAGTAAACTATTATATTAAAACAAATAAATTTAAAAAGATAGCAATTATTGCTGGAAAAAAATCCTTTGGTAAAATTAATGGAAAAAAAATTATTAAAGAAATAATTCATAACACTAAAACTGATGATGTTAAATATTTTTTTAAAACAAATAATTTTCCTGAAATAAAAGAATTAAAAAGATTAATTAGTTTTTTTGAAAATTTTCAACCAAATTTAATTTTAGCAATAGGAGGTGGATCGGTTATAGATTATGCAAAAATTGCAAATATAAAAGATATTGGTAACAATTTAGTAAAAAAAATACATGGAAAATTGCACATCGGCAAAAAAAAAATTGCTAAAATGATAGCTATTCCCACCACAGCAGGATCTGGTGCAGAAGTAACATCTGGAGCAGTTATTTATATAAATAAAATTAAATACTCAATTGATAATAGAATAATTATCCCAGATAAGTTTTTTTTATTACCAAAAATAATTATGAAAAATAAAAAAAACTTAAAAGCATCATCTGGCTTTGACGCAATTTCTCAATCTATTGAGTCTATAATTTCTGTTAAATCAAACAACACAAGTCTTCTATTTGCTAGAAAATCTCTTAATATTTCTCTTAAAAACTATTTAAGTTTTTTAAAAAATCCAAATTTTTATAACTCATCTAATATGTCTATTGCTGCTATGTTAGCAGGCAAAGCAATTAATATATCGAAAACAACAGCTCCACATGCAGTTTCTTACCCATTTACCTCACACTTTAATATAAGTCACGGTCATGCTGTTTCTTTGACATTAGAAAAATTTCTAAAATTTAATTATGAAAATCAGAAAAAAAGTATAACAAATTTTAATTTAGATAAAAGGTACAAAATATTATTTAAAATTTTTGGAGTAAAAAATATAAATGAGCTAAATTTTAAAATCAAAGATCTTAAGTATCAAGCAAATCTAATAGATAATTTTAAGCAACTTAAAATAGATATTAATAGACATTATCCGAAAATTTTAAATGAAATCAACGTTAAAAGATTAAAAAACAACCCAATTGAATTAAATAAATCTGATATAAAATTTATTTTATTAAACAACTATAGTGATGAATAACCCCCGTCTATGATTAGGTTTTGACCTGTTATATAATTTGATAAATCACTTGAAAAAAAAACCACTGCATTTGCAACATCTTCCTCTCTGCACATTCTTTTTAGAGGAGTTTTCTCAAGATATTTTTTAATAAATTTTTTTGGTTGCCTCCTATAAATTCCTCCAGGAGAAATCGAATTTACTCTTATATTTGGGGGCAATGCAGATGAAAGCATTTTTGAGAAATGAGACAAACCTGCTTTTGAAATTCCATAAGCCAATGGTGTTTTCATATTTGTACCTTTATACAAATTGTAATCAAAACCTAAAAAAGAGTATATAGATGATATGTTTATTATTGAACTAGATTTTGATTTTTGTAAGTTTTTTAATATTAAATTAGTAAAATAAATTGTATTTGTTAAATTCAGTCTTTCGAATTTTTCATTATAAAATGTTTTTTCATAATTATTTTTACTAATGTTACTTGTTCCAACATAGCTTGCATTATTGACTAAGATATCAATTTTTTTAAACTTACGATTAATCAATTTAGCAAAATTTTCTATTTCTATTTTTTTATTTAAATCTAGTTTATAAAAGTATTTTAAATATTTATTATTTTTTTTTATGATATCGGTTCCAATTACTTTTACTCCAAGAGAATATAATTTTTTGACTATTGTTTTTCCAACGTATCCGTTACACCCAGTAATGATACAAATTTTATTTTTTAAATTAAGCATACTTTTTTTTTTTATGTTTTAAATATTTTTCCTTTAAACCAAGATCAAACCAGTTTTCATGAAAAGGAAATATAACTATTTTTTTTTTTCTTTTAATTCCATCATGAATTAAATCTGTCATATCACAATATTTTTTTTTAATAAAAAAATTTTGAACTTTCGGACTTAGAATGTAGATTCCAGTGTTAATAAAAACTTTTTTTTCTTTTTTTTCTTCAATTTTAATAACCTTGTTATTTTTAAAAAAAATATTTCCATAGTCACTTTTTTCATAGTTAGATATGGCACCTATTGTAATATACGAATTATATCTTTTATGATACTTCAACATTTCAGAATAATTGATATTTGAAATTATATCTGCATTTGAGACAATTAGTGGTTTTCTAAATTGTTTAAAATAATAAATCGATCCAGCCGTTCCAAGCGGCTTGTTTTCTCTAATATAATCTATTTTAACTCCTAAATGACTACCATCACTTAAATAATTTTTTATCTTGTTTGCTAGATAATTGACTGAAACAATTACATTTATTATGCCTTGTTTTTTTGCAGAAATTATAATTTTTTCAATTATAGGTTTTCCATCTACTGGCAATAGTGGCTTAGGAATTTTTTTTGTAAATGGCCTTAGTCTTTTTCCCTTACCTCCAGCCATAATCAACAAATAATTATCTAAAATTTTTACTTCCTTATGCTCTGAGGATATATATACTTTTTTAATTCGATTTCTTTTATCTAGCAAAGGGAAAAAAGCTATTTTCTTAATATTTAATAAATTATCGACTTGTATTTGTGAAATCTTTTTTTTTGTATAAAAGGCTTTTTTATTATAAATTTTCTCAACTTTATCTTTTAAGTTATAATCCTTTAGAAGCCCCCTTCTAATATCTCCATCTGTTACTGTTCCAATAAACTGTTTGTTATTATTAATTACTAAACAGAATTTATAAGGTAATTTTTGAAGAATTTGAATTACATCTTTTATTTTTAGGCTGTCGAATATTATATTTTTATCAAAATTATTTTTTTTTATCATCTTATTAAACTTGGACTGCTTGGTATACTAATTAAACTTTTTTCCGCTTTAATTGAATTATCTAGGTTCATTTTTGGGTAAATTGAGAGATATTTTATTTTATGCATTAATTTCCAAACAGGTCTAACTGATATTCCTTGTTTCAGCATTGTATTTATTATTTTATTTCTCAAAGAATAATTTGAATTAAATATATAAATGTTATTTAACCAGTTATTTGATTCAGGGTTATTTTCTTGAACTACTAAACTATAATTATTATTTTTTTTAAATAAGGATTTCATTTTATTAAAAATTATTTTTTTTCTTTTTAATAAATTATTTATATTCTTGATTTGAGATAATCCTAATGAGGCATTAATACCGGGTAATCTAAAATTGTAACCTAGTTCTGAATAATCATAATCCCAAAAATTTTTCTCTTTTTTTGCTATCTTCGCTAATTTTAGAGCTTTGATATAATATTTTTTGTTTTGGGTTAATATTGCACCACCTCCACCTGTGGTAATAATTTTATTTCCATTAAAACTTAAAACTCCTACATGGCCAAAAGTACCTAAATGTTTTTTCTTATAAAAACTCCCAAATCCTTCAGCTGCATCCTCTATTACTTTAAGGTTATACTTTTGAGATATCTTTAATATTTGATCAATGTCACAAGCAGTTCCAAAAATATGAGTTGGAATAATTGCAGTAATTGGTCTTTTTGTTTTTTTGTTAATTAATTTTTTTTTTTTATAGATGCAATTTTTTAAAATATATTTTTCTAATTTTTTTACATCTACACCAAAATTTTTAAGTTCTATATCAATATAGTGTGGAATAGCACCGCAATACAAAGTTGCGTTAGAACTTGCAACATAATTTAAGCTAGGAATAAATACTTCATCATTATCTTTTATATCTAGAACTTTTATTGCAAGCTGTAATGAAGAAGTACCATTTATAATTGCAACAGAGTATCTTGAATTAGTAAATTTTGATATACTATTTTCAAATTTAATTGTATCAGAACTTGAAGTAGAAACTTGTGTAGATAATAAATTTTTTTTTACGTGAGATAAATCCAAATTTCTAATAGTAGGCTCATGCAATGGTACATTTCTTTTTTTTGTGAATTTTCTTATAACTTTAATTATATCACCAGATATCTCTTTGTATGAGTTATTAATCATTAGATTGTATATTTATTTGATCTATTTATTTTATTTAAATTTTCTTCCTTTTTCATCCACTCAATTAATTTCAATAAACCTTTGTCTAAATTATATTCAGGCTTCCAGGTGCTATTTCTCAAAATTTTTTTATTATTACATCTTAATCTCTCTACCTCACTTAATTTAGGTCTCAATCTTATTTTGTCTTTTTTAATTTTTAAATTAACAGAAAGAATTTTTGATATTTTACTTACAATGTTTTTTATTGAAATTTCTTGATCTGAACCAATATTTACTACTTGACCTAAAAATTTTTTGGATTGATATACTTTCTCAAATGCTCTACAGACATCTTCTACATATGTAAAATCTCTTATTGAGTTTTTATTTCCTAATGTGATTATTTCCTTACCTGAAAGAGCTTGACTTAAAATTGTAGGGATTATCGCTCTTGATGACTGTCTTGGCCCATAAACATTAAATGGTCTAACAATTTTTACTGGCAAATTAAATGATTTAAAAAAACTTAGAGCTAATTGATCAGCGGATATCTTGGTTGCTGCATATGGAGATTGTGCAACTAATTTATCTTCCTCGCTCAATTTTTGTTTTTTTGCTGTTCCATAAACTTCACTGGTTGATGTGACAAGAATTTGTCTAATTTTCAAATTTCTTGATGCCTCTAAAACATTTAAGGTACCTTCTACATTTGTCTTTACGTACGCAGTTGGGGAAATGTATGAATATGGAATTCCAATTAATGCAGCTAAGTGAAAAACATCATCACATTTTTTTACAGCATTATAAACAGAGTCATAATCTCTTATATCTCCCAAGATAAATTCAAAATTTTTTAGGTTTTTTAGTTTCTCGAGCCAACCCCAATCATCATTTGAATTATATCTATCAAAACCAATAACATTATATTTTTTATTGAGTAAATATTCCACTAGATGCGAACCAATAAAACCTGCTGCCCCGGTTACAAGAATTTTATTTTTATATGACATTGTGATTTTTTAATCTTTAAATTTTTTTAATTCTTTTTTTAATTCGTCGTACTCTTTCATCTTCAATTTCATGTAACCTATTGTTAATTTTGATCTAGCTTTCAAACCTCGTGGTGTAAGCACATACATATATTTTAATTTATTTTTACTTTTTCTAAATCTAGAAACTTTAATTAAACCATGGTTTTTAAGATATTTCAGGCAGTAATTTAGCTTGCCTAAACTAAAACCTAATTTATCTGACAAATTTCTTTGCGTCTCAGATCCTTTGTCATCTAATTTTCTCAAAATCTCAAATTTGTCTTTATCTTCAATCATTTGTTCAATATTTGAACAGTATTCTATATAATAAAAATTGGATTGTAAATATCTATATTTGTATATATATTGTTCAATAATTGAACGAAAGTATAAAATTTATCTATTATAAAAAATGAGAATAATTAAACTAATTATATATCTAAATTTATTTTTTTTGAAAGAAATACAAAATGTAATTATAGATTTAAGAAATTTTCTTCTTAGAAATAAAATTGTTAAAAATTATATTTTTACATTATTCAGTCAAAAAAAACGAAATGTATTTTTTGATGAAAATATAAATAATTACATCAAGACAAATTCTTTAATTTGGACGCAAAAAGAAACAAATAATAATAGTAAAATTTTAATTGAGAGCCTTATTAATCATCCACATTATTTAATACCTAATTGTATTGTTGGTAAAAAATTGAGTTTAATAAATAAATGTGATTGTGTTGGCATTATTAAAAAAGGAGATGTTATTTCGAAAGAGATAATGAATAGCTTTGGTGTAAACGAGATTATTGAAATAAATGATGGAAATTATATCTCGAAAATAAGTTATTTTCTAAAAAGTTTTTATATTTTAAGTCAAATAAAAAATGTTGATAAATTAATTAATTTTAAGATTGAAAATATTGAAATTGGTAAGAACGTTTACGAGAGCTATGTAAGATATAAAAAAAATCCGACTCCAAAAATAGATTTTTTTTTCTATTATCTTATGGCTAATATTTTATATTACAACGATTTGTTCAAAAAATTATTAAAACAAAAAAATTATAAATATTTAATTCAATCCGAAAAACAATTCATTCCATTTCGAGTATTATTTCAGAATGCATTAAAAAATAAAATCGTTATATATTCGAGGTATGGCCTCCAACCTATTGGATTAATAAGATATAATAAATTTAAAGATATAAATTTAAATAGAGCATCAGTTGATATAAACCTTGTAAATCATTATTATAATCAATACAAAAATTCTAAGATTAATATTTCTGAAAAAAAAATTATCAATGAAATAAAAAAAGATTTAGGAAACGAAGATATTCAAAAATTAGGATTGATAAAATCAAGAAAATCTAATTTATATTTTGAAAGTGAAAAATATCTCAGGAAATTTTTTAATTGGCGAGATAAAAAACCTATTGTTCTAATACTATGCCATAATCTAGTAGATGGTAACTATGTTAATAGATGGAACTTGTTTAAAGATAATATAGATTGGTTAGAAAATACTTTAAAAAAAATCAAACTAAATAAAAGTGTTAATTGGATTATAAAACCTCATCCAAGTGAATCATTCAAAAGCTATAATTCTAAAGTTGGAACTAACTCAATTGTAAATAAATTCATTGATACAAAAAATAACAATATAAAAATATTTCCCTTGGATCATAGCCTAAAAAATATTTATAATATCGTTGATCTAGTTGTCACATCACATGGTAGCTGTGGTCATGAATATTCTGCGCTTGGTGTTCCTGTTATTATTTGTGGTGATACTTATTATAAAGGTTTTGGATTTAATATTGAACCATCAAGCAAGAAAGAATACTACAAATTATTAAAAGATATATCTAAAATTAAAAAATTAAATAAAACTCAAATAGAGAAAAGCATTATTTTTAACTATGTATTTAGGGTAATTACTAAAGTAAAAATCCCCACAGTCTATCGTTCTGACCATACCATGAATTACAATAAAGAGGATTTTTGGAGGAATTCTTATAATCTTTTAGAAAAAAATAAAAATATGAATAACAATTTTTTTAAATCACTTGAGCACCAATTCAAGAATGATAATGAGAATTTAATTAATTTGAGTAAAGCAAACTTAAAAAATGAGCATAATAAACAATATTTTAACTAAGATAAGATCTTTCAGTGAAAATCAAATGTTGAAACTAAATAAAAATAACTGATTTTAATGATAAAAAAAAAAATAATTATATTTACTGGTTCCAGAGCAGATTATGGAATTATGTCTAAATTAATTAAAGAATTAGATTATAAATTACAAATATTAATTTTTGCTGGTTCAGATCATTTTTCAAAAGAATATGGTAATACATATAAAGAAATATTGAAAGATGGTATTAAAATTCAAATAAAATCAAATTTGAAATCATATTCAAATTCTGAGCCATTATCCCTTTATTGTTCAAAAATTTTGCAGGAGTACTCACTTAAAATATTAAAATATAATCCATCTTCAGCATTAGTGCTAGGTGATAGATATGAAGCTTTTATTTTCAGCCTTTGTTGTTTTTTAAACAAAATTCCAATTTTTCACTTACATGGAGGAGAATTAACTGAGGGAGCATTTGATGACAAACTTAGGCATTCTATATCTAAGTTTTCTAATTTTCATTTTGTAACGAGTAATATTTACAAAAAAAGACTAATGCAACTGGGAGAAAACCCAAAAAGAATTTTTAATTTCGGATCTCTTAGTGAGGAAAATTTTAGAAAAATAAAGATAGTATCAAGAACAAATTTTTTTAAAAAATATAAAATTCCTCTAGAAAAAAAAATTGCATTAGTCACGCTTCATCCTGAAACTATGAGCAATGTCAGTTATAAAAAGCAAATATCCTCAGTTTTAAAGGCTGTTAAAAATAAAAATAAATACTTTTATATATTTACATCATCTAATTCTGATCCTGGATCAAAAATATTTATAAATTCAATAAATATATTTATAAAAAAAAATAGGAATACTAAGATAATCAAATCACTTGGTAGGGAAGACTATATCAATCTTCTAAAAAATGTAAATTTAGTTATCGGTAATTCTTCAAGTGGTGTGCTTGAAACACCAAGCGCTGATGTTTATGCTCTAAATATTGGCAATAGACAGAATGGTCGAAATTTCGAAAAAAATATTGTCCATGCATCATTCAACTCTAAAGAAATATCTCAGAAAATAGAGAAATATATAAATAAAAGAATAAAGATAAAAAAAAAATTTAAGGATACATCTAAACTAATCTCAAAAAAAATATTTCAAATCTTAAATTTTGAAAAGATTGATTTGGTTAATAAATTTTATGACATCAAATTCAAATAACAAAACTTACATAATTGCTGAAGCTGGAGTAAATCATAATGGATCTATTAAAATTGCAAAATCTTTAATTTATTATGCTAAAAAAGCGGGAGCTGATGCTATAAAATTTCAATTATTTGATACTAGCAGTATAGTAACTAAATATTCAACTCTTGCACCATATCAAAAAAATTCAAATGTAAATTCACAATATGAATTAATTAAGAAACTAGAAATTAATATAAGCTTTCTAAAAGATATAACTGCATATTCAAAAAAATTGAAAATTGATTTTATGATATCTATCTTCGATGAAAAAAGTCTTAAATTAATAAATTCCATAAGGTATAAAAATTATCTGAAAATACCATCCGGTGAAATAACAAACTCTTTTTTATTAAAAAAAATTAGATTGAATAAGTATAAAATTATTTTATCCACAGGTATGAGTGATAATTCTGAAATAGTAAATGCAATAAATTTAATAGCTAAAAAACGTATATATAAATGTATTAAAAATAGAGTAATAATAATGAGTCACAAACACCTGAAGAAAATTCAAAATAAAATAATTATCATGCATTGTGTAACAGAATATCCAACAAAACCTAAATATTTGAATTTAAGAGTAATAAATAAAATGAAAAATGATTTTTTACTTAATATAGGATTTTCGGATCATACTATCGGTATTGATGCACCAATATCTGCTGTTTACGCTGGTGCACAGTTTGTAGAAAAACATTTTACTATAAATAAAAAATTGATTGGGCCAGACCACAAAGCTTCAATAAATTTTTTTGAACTTAAAGAAATGATAAATAACATTAAAAAAGCAGATGAAGTTCTTGGAAAAGATTTAAAAGAAATCCAAAAATGTGAAAAAAAAAATGTTAATATTGTTAGAAAATTCTTAGTCGCAAAAAATATAATAAAAAAAAATGAAAAATTTTCATTAAAAAATTTAACTTGTAAAAGATCAACTAAAGGAGTTTCTCCAATGGATATAAAAAAAATTATAGGCAAAAAAGCAAAAAAAAAATTCTTAAAAGATGAAGTTATAAAAATATGAAAAAAAAATTAATTATAGTTGGTTCAGGGCTTCAAGCAAAAATTTTAGCTTTTGAAATAGTGTATTCAAAAAAGATTAATGTAATTGGATTTTTTGATCCAAAAAATAAGAATTTAAAAAAAATTTTAATACAAAAAAAACAAATACCAATTTATTCAAAAATTAAAAAAATGAATAATATTTTTTTTATAATTGCAATTGGTGATAATTTTACAAGAGAAAAAATAAGAAATGAAATGGAATCTAGGTATAAAAAAATAAATTGGTATACTTACATTTCAAATGAAACACTGATATCAAAAAATAACATAATTGGAAAAGGATCAATTGTTATGAAAGGTTCAATTATAAATTCAAATTGCAAGATAGGAGAACATTGTTTAATAAATACTGGTTCTATTGTGGAGCATGATAATATTTTTAAGGATTTTTCTAGTATCGCTCCTGGAGCCATCACAAACGGAAGTGTTATTGTAAAAGAAAGAAGTCACATTGGAAGTGGTTCTGTTATCAAAAATAATATAAAGATTGAAAAAGATGTTGTTATAGGAATAGGTTCAGTCGTTACGAGAAATTGTAGCTCAAAAAAAATTTACTTCGGAAATCCTGCAAAAAGTATTAGGATTCGTAAAATTAACGAGAAATACTTATAATTGTTTAATATCTATTAAGAAAAAATTTTTTTCAGTGCATAAATCAAGCCAATTGAGCTATTAGTACTGGTCAGCTGCACGCATTACTGCGCTTCCACATCCAGCCTATCAACGTGGTGGTCTACCACGGCTCTATAGGAAGAACTAGTTTTGAGGTGAGTTTCCCGCTTAGATGCTTTCAGCAGTTATCTCGTCCATACTTAGCTACCCGGCACTGCAGCTGGCGCTACAACCGGTCCACCAGTGGTATGTTCAACCCGGTCCTCTCGTACTAGGGTCAACTCCTCTCAATTCTTCTACACGCATAGCAGATAGGGACCGAACTGTCTCACGACGTTCTGAACCCAGCTCACGTACCACTTTAATTGGCGAACAGCCAAACCCTTGGGACCTGCTCCAGCCCCAGGATGTGATGAGCCGACATCGAGGTGCCAAACACTGCCGTCGATATGAGCTCTTGGGCAGTATCAGCCTGTTATCCCCGGCGTACCTTTTATCCGTTGAGCGATGGCCCTTCCACTCAGAACCACCGGATCACTATGACCGACTTTCGTCTCTGCTCGACTTGTCAGTCTCACAGTCAGGCAAGCTTATGCCATTGCACTCTACGAACGATTTCTGACCGTTCTGAGCTTACCTTCGCACGCCTCCGTTACTATTTGGGAGGCGACCGCCCCAGTCAAACTACCCACCATACAATGTCTTGATGCCGGATAACGGCTATCAGTTAGATATCAAGAAAAACAAAAGAGGTATTTCACTGGCGACTCCACAAAAGCTGACGCCTTTGCTTCAATGTCTCCCTCCTATGCTAAATATGTTTTTCCTAACACCAATGTAAAGTTGCAGTAAAGGTGCACGGGGTCTTTCCGTCTAACTACGCGAACTCCGCATCTTCACGGAGAATTCAATTTCACTGAGTTGATGTTGGAGACAGCGGAGAAATCGTTACGCCATTCATGCAGGTCGGAACTTACCCGACAAGGAATTTCGCTACCTTAGGACCGTTATAGTTACGGCCGCCGTTTACTGGGGCTTCAGAAATGAGCTTGCACCCATCGCATTAACCTTCCAGCACCGGGCAGGCGTCAGACCCTATACATCCACTTACGTGTTAGCAGAGCCCTGTGTTTTTGATAAACAGTCGCTTCTCCCTGGCTTGTGCCACCTTTAAATAGTTGCCTAATTAAAGGTCTTCCTTATTCCGAAGTTACGGAAGCATTTTGCCGAGTTCCTTCAACATCATTCTCTCAAGCGCCTAAATATACTCTATTAATCCACCTGTGTCGGTTTAGGGTACGGTCTAACGATGGAGCTATTTCTTGGAACCTTTTCGCGGCAAATTCAATCCATTAAGAATTCACAACTTACAAGATTCGTCACTACCATCTGGTCAAGGAATATTAACCTTGTTTCCATCGACTACGGCTTTCGCCCTCGCCTTAGGTGCCGACTAACTCTGCGCGGATTAACCTTGCGCAGAAACCCTTGGATTTTCGGCGAAGAAGTTTTTCACTTCTTTTATCGTTACTTATGTCAGCATTCGCACTTCTGATACCTCCAGGATCCTTCACAGGTATCCCTTCACAGGCTTACAGAACGTTCCGCTACCAGTTATAATTTTCGAAAAAATTATAAATCCACAGATTCGGTATATGATTTTAGCCCCGTTACATCTTCGGCGCAGAAACTCTATTAGACCGGTGAGCTGTTACGCTATCTTTAAAGGATGGCTGCTTCTAAGCCAACCTCCCGGCTGTTAAGGAATTTCCACATCCTTTCACACTTAATCATAATTTTGGGACCTTATCTGGTGGTCTGGGCTCTTTCCCTCTCGACCATGGACCTTAGCACCCACAGTCTGTCTGCTGAGGAACAATGTTTAGCATTCGGAGTTTTATTAGGTTTGGTAAGAATCTCTTCCCCCTAGCCCATTTAGTGCTCTACCTCTAAACATCTATTTACTCAACGCACTACCTAAATAGTTTTCGCGGAAAACCAGCTATCTACGAATTTGGTTGGCCTTTCACCCCTTACCACAAGTCATCCAAAGACTTTTCAACGTCAACTGGTTCGGTCCTCCGGCAAGTGTTACCTTGCTTTCAACCTGCTCATGGTAAGCTCATTCGTTTTCGGGTCTAATTCATTAAACTAATCGCCCTATTAAGACTTGCTTTCGCTGCGCCTACACCTAGATGGCTTAAGCTTGCTTAATAAATTAAGTCACTGACCCATTATACAAAAGGTACGCCGTCACTCTAAAAAGAGCTTCGACTGATTGTAGGCATGCGGTTTCAGGTTCTATTTCACTCCCCTAATAGGGGTTCTTTTCACCTTTCCCTCACGGTACTAGTTCACTATCGGTCACTGAAGAGTATTTAGGCTTAGAGGGTGGTCCCCCTATATTCGAGCAGGATTTCACGTGTCCCGCTTTACTCAAGAATTTTATTAAACATTACTTATACGGGACTATCACCCTCTATGGTTAGCATTTCCAAACTATTCTAATTTTTTTAACAAAACTACTGGCCTGTTCCGTTTTCGCTCGCCACTACTAACGGAATCTCAATTGATTTCTTTTCCTCTGGTTACTTAGATGTTTCAGTTCTCCAGGTTATCTCTTTAAACCTATGTATTCAGTTTAAAGTTCCACATAAAGTGGTGGGTTTCCCCATTCGGAAATTTTCGGATCAAAACTTACATACAGCTCCCCGAAACTTATCGCAGTATATCACGTCCTTCATCGGCTTTCAGTGCCAAGGCATCCGCCACACGCCCTTAAACGCTTGATTTATGCACAGAAAAAAATTCTGTGTTGAATCAAATTTTTATTTGAACATTAGCTAATAACATTTCTAATGTTCGGATATAGATATTGATATTAATTATTATTATTTACAATTTTTATAGCTAAGTGTTTTGGTGGAGGATAGCGGGATCGAACCGCTGACCTCCTGAATGCAAATCAGGCGCTCTCCCAGCTGAGCTAATCCCCCTTAATTGTTTTTGGTGGGCCGAGAAAGACTCGAACTTTCGACCCCACCCTTATCAAGGGTGTGCTCTAACCAACTGAGCTACCGGCCCCCATTCAAGAGAAACACTAATTATTAAGAAGAGAAATGAGGACGGTCAACATTAACCTTGTTTATTATTTAGAATAAAATTTTACTTTTATTCATCCTTAGAAAGGAGGTAATCCAGCCGCAGGTTCCCCTACGGCTACCTTGTTACGACTTCACCCCAGTCGCTGACTATACCGTGGTCAAGGGTTTTAAACCTTGCCTTAAGGTAGAACCAACTCCCATGGTGTGACGGGCGGTGTGTACAAGACCCGGGAACGCATTCACCGTGGCACGCTGATCCACGATTACTAGTAATTCCAGCTTCATGCACTCGAGTTGCAGAGTGCAATCCGAACTGAGGTATCTTTTGAGGATTTGCTTAACGTCGCCGTTTTGCTTCCTGTTGTATATACCATTGTAGCACGTGTGTAGCCCAACACGTAAGGGCCATGAGGACTTGACGTCATCCCCACCTTCCTCCAGCTTATCACTGGCAGTTCTTTCAGAGTGCCCAACTAAATGATGGCAACTAAAAGTGAGGGTTGCGCTCGTTGCGGGACTTAACCCAACATCTCACGACACGAGCTGACGACAGCCATGCAGCACCTGTGTTTCGTCCGGCCGAACCGAAAACTTTAATCTCTTAAAGTCGCGACGAACATGTCAAGTGTTGGTAAGGTTCTGCGCGTATCTTCGAATTAAACCACATGCTCCACTACTTGTGCGGGTCCCCGTCAATTCATTTGAGTTTTAACCTTGCGGTCGTACTCCCCAGGCGGTGTGTTTATCGCTTTCACTGCGACACTGAAAATAAATTTCCAACGTCTAACACACATCGTTTACGGCATGGACTACGAGGGTATCTAATCCTCTTCGCTACCCATGCTTTCGTTCCTCAGTGTCAGTAATGATCCAGAAAGCTGCCTTCGCAATTGGTATTCTTTCTAATATCTACGAATTTCACCTCTACACTAGAAATTCTGCTTTCCTCTATCATACTCTAGCTGAAAAGTTTTGATGGCAGTTCCAGAGTTAAGCTCTGGGATTTCACCACCAACTTTTTCAACCACCTACGAACTCTTTAAGCCCAGTAATTCCGAACTACGCTAGGTCCCTTCGTATTACCGCGGCTGCTGGCACGAAGTTAGCCGGACCTTCTTATTCGGGTACAGTCATTTTCTTCCCCGACGAAAGAGCTTTACAACCCAAAGGCCTTCTTCACTCACGCGGCATCGCTGCATCAGAGTTTCCTCCATTGTGCAAGATTCCCCACTGCTGCCTCCCGTAGGAGTTTGGGCCGTGTCTCAGTCCCAATGTGGCTGATCATCCTCTCAAATCAGCTATTGATCACAGTCTTGGTAGGCCATTACCCCACCAACAAACTAATCAAGTGCAGGCTCATCCAATGGTGCATAAAGCTTTCTCCGTAAAGACTTATCCGGTATTAGCACAAGTTTCCTCGTGTTATTCCAGGCCATAGGGTAGATACCTACATGTTACTCACCCGTCTGCCACTAAGTATTGCTACTTCGTTCGACTTGCATGTGTTAGGCGTGCCGCCAGCGTACGTTCTGAGCCATGATCAAACTCTCAAGTTTAAAAACGGCGCACACTAGCTTCCATATAAATTCTAAGAATAAAATTTATATGATGTTGAAGTGTGTACGACAAATTTTGGTAACCTTAACCGTCCACACTTCTCTTCTTAAATTTTTACATTTTAAATAGCTAATTGAGCAAAAAAGGCTCAATAATCCTCAAAAATTTATTGTATTTACAATAACTTATTTGAGGAAGTTCAGTGCTTATAGGCTAAAATTATAGGAAATCAAGCAATTAAGACTAAAAATTTGACTAAAAAGTCTTTATTTTAGGGGTTTTTTTTGATTTTTTTTAATTGTTAAACTAATAATTGATAATTCAAAAAATTCTATGATTAAGAAATTCAACATTAAGTTTAAAGTAAAAAATGAAATTCTAGCTTTAACAATATTAATTATCCTTACTAGTATATTTACAATATATCATAATCAAACCAAAAATAGAATTAATAATAATTATAAAAAAATCATTGAAAACTTTTATTTTAAAAAAACAGTAAATCATTTTTTTGAAAAATTTGAACCGAGATTTAAAAAAATTTCACACAAAGTAGAAGAGGGGGAAACTTTTATGGGAATCCTTGATTATTACTCGTTAAATAAAGATGAAATTTCGACTATCAAAAACAAAATAAGTAATAAGGTAAATTTAAACAAATTAAATACTAATCAAAAGATACATTTTACTATTGATCAAACTGATAATTCAATACAAGAATTTATATTTCAAATATCAAATAAACAAAGAATTATTCTAACCCAAGACACAAGTAACAAAAATTTTAAACAAAAAATTGTTTTAACAAAATTAGAAAAAGAAATAGTTTATAATGAAAGCACAATTCTTAAAAGTCTTTATAAATCAGCAACAGATCAAAAAGTACCGTCCAATATAATAATTGAATTTGCAAGAATTTATGGATTTCAGGTTGATTTCCAAAGAGATATTAGAAAGAGAGATAGATTTCAAATTATGTATGAGGCTTATGTTGATGATAATAAAAAATTAATTGAAACAGGAAACATTTTATTTGCAAATTTGATTTTGAGCGGTGAAGATAATTCACTTTTTTATTTTGATGAGGAAAAAAATGCCGGACACTATGATAAGAATGGTAAAAGTGTTGAAAAAGCCTTGATGAAAACCCCAATCAATGGGGCTAGGCTTTCTTCTCCTTTTGGAATGAGAAAACATCCAATTGATGGTTTTAACAAAATGCATAAGGGAACTGACTTTGCTGCTCCAACCGGAACACCAATAATGGCGTCAGGTTCAGGAGTAATTAAAAAAGCAGGTTGGTGTGGTGGAGGTGGAAATTGTGTAGTTATAAAACATAATTCAACCTATCAAACAATTTACGCTCATATGTCTAAATTTGCTAAAGGAATTAGAAATGGTGTTAGAGTTAAACAAGGACAAACTATTGGATATGTTGGCTCAACAGGTAAATCCACAGGACCACATTTACACTACGAGGTCCTAATTAACGGAAAAAAAGTCAACTCTCAAACTTTAAAGCTTCCTTCTGGAAAAATTCTTAAAGGAGAAAATAGAAAGCTATTTGAAACTAAAAAAATCAAATTAAATGTTTTAAAGTCTGAAAAAATTATTGGTCTAAATTAGTATATAGAAAAATCTCTATTTAATCTGAGTTATGGTTTTATTTTCATCAGTTTCAGTTTGATCTTTTTTAACATCGACTATGTTTTGTGAAGAATTAGCAACATCATTATTTGTTGAATTAAGCTTTCTTTGAGCATCTTGATCATTTAAAACTCTAGTAAAATGATCTGCATGTTGAAAATAGTTTTCTGATAAAATTTTGTCACCACTTGATAAGGCTTCCCTTGCAAGATTGTTATATTTTTCAATTAATTTTGAGGCATTGTGATTGTTTCTTCCTGGAGATTTTCTTTGAAAATTTTCATTTTTTGAAAAATTAGAACCATACTTGGGTCTATCTATATTTGATTTAAAACCTCTGTCATTTCTTCTAAAATTATTTCTTCTCACGTTATTATTATTTCTAAATGTAACCATAAAAATTTATTTTTTTGTACTAATTATACATCGGTCGTTATTAGCTAGATCTTTTAGAGTTTCATTAACGTAAAAATTATTTTCATTTAACATTTTTTTTACTAATTCTTTTTGATCATAACCTATCTCTAAAATTAGCTTACCATGTGTTTTTATCAATTCAGACGACTTTTTAATTATTTTTCTGAAAACTGATAAACCTTCTAAACCACCATCTAAAGCCAGCTTTGGCTCAAAATTAATCACTTCCTTGTTTAGTTTATTCAAATCAAACTTTTTAATGTAAGGAGGATTAGAAACAATTAAATCATATTTGCAGAAAATTAAATTGTCAACATCTGATTTAAGTAATTTTATTCTATTACTTAGACCAAGTTTCTTTGCATTATATCTACATATTTCAATACAATCTTGACTTAAATCTATACCAGTTCCTAAAAAAGACTTTTTTTCTTTTAATATTGAAAGAGCAATACACCCTGAACCAACTCCAACCTCTAAAAAATTTAGACGATTTTTGTTTTTATAAATTTTTAAAACTTGCTCTATTATTATTTCAGTATCTGGTCTTGGAATTAAAACCTTTTCATTTACTCGAAAATTATACTTCCAAAATGACTTGGTACCAGTCAAGTAAGCTAGTGGTTTTCCTCTTGATCGTTTTAAAATAAGATCTCTAAATTTATCTTGTTCATTTTGATCAAGTTCTTTACCAGGATTTAACACAATAAACTTTCTATCTTTTTTAATTACTTTAGATAATAAAAGTTCACTGTCTAGTAAAGCTGATCTTATTTGATTGTTTTTCAGTTCTTGGCAACCCTTTTTAATTGCAATTTCAATATTCATTAGTTTAAAGTATTTAAGCTTTCTTCTTGTGCTTGGAGAGTTAATGCCTCAATCATTTCATCGAATACTTCACCCTCTAAAAATTCTTCAAGTTTATGTAGTGTTAAATTTATTCTATGGTCTGTAACTCTTCCTTGAGGAAAATTATAAGTCCTTATTCTCTCTGATCTATCACCTGAACCTATCTTACTTTTTCTATCTTTTGATCTCTCATTTTCAATTCTTGACCTTTCAAGCTCATACAATCTGGATCTTAAAATTTTCATCCCCTTAGCTTTATTTTTATGCTGAGATTTTTCATCTTGTTGAGAAACAGATATTCCTGTTGGAATATGAGTTATTCTAACAGCGCTGTCAGTTGTGTTAACTGATTGTCCGCCTGGACCCCCAGCTCTAAAAACATCGACTCTTAAATCACTTTCATTTATCTTTAGATCGACCTCTTCTGCTTCTGGTAAAACTGCGACTGTTGCCGCAGATGTATGAACTCTACCTTGTGTCTCAGTATCAGGAACCCTTTGCACTCTATGAACGCCACTCTCATACTTTAAAGTAGAATAAATATTATTACCCTTTATAGAAGCAATTACTTCTTTTAAACCACCAGCCTCACTTCTAGAAATCGAAATTAATTCAAGACTCCATTTTTTTTTATTACTTACTTTTTCATACATCTTAAAAAGATCAGAGGCAAATAAACTAGCTTCTAGACCACCTGTTCCAGCTCTAATTTCAATTATTGCATTTTTTTTATCTGCTTCATCTTTGGGTAATAAAAATAATTTTAATTTTTTTTCATTTTTCTCATTTTGAGTTTCTAACTCAGCTAATTCAGTTTCGGCCATTTTAATCATCTCCTCATCTGAGTTTTTATCCTCTAAGATTGTTTCAATTTCTTTTTTATTTTTTTCAAAAGAGATATAAAATTTGGCAATTTTAATAATTTCATTTAAATCAGCATATTCTTTGGATTTTTCAGCAAAAGAATTTTTATCAATTTCCGTTGATGATAACTCTTTTTCTAATAGTGCATGTTTATTAATTAAATCACTAACAGTTTTCAAAGGTATCATTTCGAATTATCCAATTCAGTGGCTTTTTTCTCAACCTCTCTTACTACCTTGTCAATCATATCATTTGTAAAAACTTTTTCAGACTGTACTCCAGACAAATAAAGCATATTATTTCCTTTTTTACCTCCGGTTATTCCTACATCTGTAAGTGCAGCTTCTCCTGGGCCATTCACCACACAACCAATTATAGATAGAGTGATTGGAGTTTTAATATGAGAAAGTTTTTTTTCTAATATTTTTACAGTTTCAATTACTTCAAAACCTTGTCTTGCACACGAGGGACAAGAAATTATTTTGACCCCTCTCTCCCTTAAATTTAAGGATTTTAGTATTTCATTTCCAATTTTGACTTCCTCAACAGGATTATCTGATAAAGAAATTCGTATAGTATCGCCAATACCTTCTAAAAGTAGTGTTCCTAATCCAATAGAAGATTTAACACTTCCGGGTATAAAGCCTCCAGCCTCTGTAATTCCTAAATGCAGCGGATAGTCAGTAGATTTTGACAATTGTCTATATGCCTCGACTGATAAAAAGATATCTGATGACTTAACACTTATCTTTAAATTTTGAAAATTTTCATCCTCAAGTATCCTAATATTTCTCAGAGCACTTTCAACCAACGCTTCTGGGCAAGGTTCTTTATATTTTTCTAAAATATCTTTTTCCAAAGATCCTGCATTAACTCCCACTCTTATAGAACAGTCATGATCAACTGCAGCTTTTACAACTTCTTTAATCTTATCTTTATTTCCAATGTTCCCAGGATTTATTCTTAAACAGCTTGCACCACTTTCGGCGGCTTCGATTGCCCTTTTATAATGGAAATGAATATCAGCAACTATAGGTATATCAACGTGTTTGATTATTTCTTTTAATGCTTTAGATGACTGCTCATCAGGACAAGATACTCTAACTATATCAGCTCCCTCTGAGCTAATTTCATTAATTTGATTTATTGTAGCTTTTATATCTGTTGTAAGAGTATTTGTCATAGATTGAACTGATATTGGATTTATTCCTCCAACCTTCACTTTACCGACGTTAATTTCTCTTGTTTCTCTTCTTTTGATATCTCTAAAGGGTCGTATACTCATTTTTTTTGATCTAGTTTAAATTCTTTATGAAGAGCAATCAAAGCTTTTTGTGTATTTTTTTTATCAATTAAAACTGAGATTTTAATCTCAGAAGTTGAGATTACTTTGATATTTATTTTTTTATTTGCAAGTGATTGGAACATTCTAAATGTAACTCCTGGAGTAGTTATCATGCCCACTCCAATTACTGAGATTTTCGATACTCCCTTTTCAAAGAGTAATTTTCTATAATTAATAGTTTTATTTTGTTGAATGATTTTTTTTGTTTTATTTAAATCGTCTGTTTTAATTGTGAATGTTAAATCTGTTTCTTTTCCATTAGCAGATATATTCTGCACGACCATGTCAACATTTATAGAATTTTTAGATAATGGTCTAAAGATGGTTGCAGCGACCCCAGGTTTATCTTTCACACCAATAAGAGAAACTTTTGAATCATTCTGAGTTGACGAAATTCCTGTAACAATTTTGTTATTAACTATATTAGATCTTTTAGTAATCAACGTCCCTGATTTTTTAATAAAAGATGATTTTACCTCGATATCAATCCTATTTAATCGTGCATCTTGTATTGAAACTGGCTGCATAACTTTTGCTCCAAGTGATGCCATCTCCAACATTTCCTCATATGAAATTACTTTAATTTTTTTAGCTTTTTTTAATTTATTAGGATCAGTTGTGTACACCCCCTCAACGTCAGTATAGATTATACATCTCTCTGCTTTAAAAAATTTAGCAATCATAATTGCACTTGCATCAGATCCACCCCGTCCAATAGTTGTAATTCTATTTTCATCGTTCAATCCTTGAAAACCAGTGACGATTGGTATGCCACCTTTTTTTAAATATTTGATTATATTTTTTTTATAAATTTGATTGATCCTCGAGTTTTTATATTTCCCCTTAGTTAAAATCGGAATTTGCCAAGATAACCAAGATCTAGATTTAAATCCCTCATGTATCAATCTTCCTGCTATTAAAGAGCATGCAACTTGTTCTCCCGCGGAAACTAAAACATCGTGTTCTGAGTCAGAAAAACTATGGCTTATTTCTAAAGATTTTTTTATCAACTCATTTGTCACACCACTCATAGCTGATGAAACAACAATAACTTTATAGTTTTTCTTTTTGTAATCAATAATTATTTTAGCAACTCTTTTAATCTTGTTAATAGTGCCAACTGATGTGCCGCCAAATTTTAATACTACAATTTTCATGATAGAATAATCTTTAAATTTAAAAAATATTGAATAAATACATGTTGATTATAAAGTCAACTTACAAATGAAAAATAACACAATAAATAAAAAAGAAATAGAAAAATTTTCTAAAATTGCGGAGGAATGGTGGAATCCTGAAGGTAAATTTAAACCATTACACAAATTTAACCCTATTAGAATTTCATATATTAAAGAAAATATTGTTAAAACATTTAAACTTGCCGATAAAAAAAATCCCTTAGAAGATGTTAAGATTCTAGATATAGGTTGTGGCGGAGGTTTACTATCAGAGCCAATGCACAAACTAGGGGCTAAAGTGACAGGAATTGATGCATCTGAAAAAAATATTAAAATTGCAAAACTTCATTCAACTAAAAATAATCTCAAAATAAACTATTTCTGCTCATCACCTGAAAATTTTAAAACAAAAGATAAGTTTGATGTAATATTGAATATGGAAATTGTAGAACATGTTGAAGATGTAGATTTTTTTTTAAAATCTTGCAGTAATTTATTAAAAAAAGATGGAATAATGTTTGTTGCAACTCTAAATAAAACTTTAAAATCTTATATTTTTGCAATTATTGGGGCTGAATATATTCTAAAATGGCTTCCAATAGGGACTCATGAATGGGAGAAATTTTTAAAACCTGAAGACTTAATTTCAATACTTAAAAAAAATAATCTTAGACTAGATAGAGTAGATGGAATGAATTTTAACTTAATTAAAGATGAATGGAGTGTAACCAATGACAAGTCAGTAAATTACATTGGTAAATTTATAAAAAATTAATTATCTTTATTTTGAAACCATGGAAGAGTCTGGGTATCTATACCTTCTTCTTTAAGTTCTTTTAAATCTTTTTTTGATGCTGTTCCATAGATACCTTTATCCCTTTTTTTATTACTATAGTGTATTGTTCTTGCTTCATATGCAAAATTTTCACCAACATAATCAAAATTATTTTTAATAAATTTTTGATATTCATTTATTTTTTTCTTTATCTTCTTGTGTTTTAACAAATCTTTTTTTTCATTAAATGTATCAAAATTCTTACTAATCAATTTTGGTGCCATTAAATTTTTCTGCACTTTCAAAGATCCACAGCCATGACAATTTATTAATTCTTTAATTTTAAGTTTGTCATATTCTTTTGACGATGCGAACCAGCTATCGAAAGCTAAGTCACATTTCTTGCATATTAAACTATATTTTATCATGAGGTTTATTTAATTACTATTTTATGAAATTTCAATATAGCTAACTTCTGTAGTCTGAATTTATTTTGATATATTCACTGGTTAAATCCATAGTATAAACAGTAAAACTTTTCTTTCCATTTCCAATATCAATATTAAGATTAATATCTAAACCTTTCATATATTTTGCTGCTTCATTCTCATTATACTGATTATGAATTTTTCCCTTACTTATAATTACTAAATCACCAAATTTTATTGATAATTTATTTAAATTTATATCTACATCAGATTTTCCTATTGCCATAATTATTCTACCCCAATTTGGATCCTCACCTGCTATTGCTGTTTTTACTAATGGAGAGTTAGCAATCGAAAAACCAATTTTTTTTGCATCCTGCTCAGATTTGGAGTTTAACACATTTATTGTTATAAATTTTGAGGCTCCTTCTCCATCAGCCACAACCCTTTTCGCTAGATTTAACAATAGACTGTTCAGAGCCTCATCAAATGACTTGATCTTTTTATCATTAATTGTCTTTATTAAAGTATTCTTTGCTTTTCCTGTAGAAAAAATTGAAATCATATCATTAGTACTAGTATCGCTATCACATGAAATTGCATTAAAAGTATTCTCAACATTTTTTTTAAGTAACTTTTTTAATACATCATTGGAAATATCTGCATCAGTGAAAACATATGCTAATGTAGTTGCCATATTTGGTTGTATCATACCAGAACCTTTTGCTACTCCATAAATTTTAACAGTTGTATTTCCAATTTTGCATTCTTCCATTGCTATTTTTGGCTGTGTATCAGTTGTCATTATTGATAGTGCAACTTTCATCCAAATATATTTATTTTGAGTATATTTAATATTTCTTATCAGTTCTGGAATTTTTGACTTAATTTTTTCTTCAGGAAATTTTTCCCCAATTGTTCCAGTACACCCAAAAATAAGATTCTTTGGTTTAATTATTTTAGGATCATTTTCATCTTCTTTTTGTTTTTCTGATAGTTGTTTTGAAATTAAATCTGCCAGATGTTGCATGCTTTTATAACCATGTTCTCCTGTGAATGAGTTTGCATTTCTAGTATTGACTACAAGTGAAAAAATTTTTTGAGTTTTTTGACTTAAATTCCATTTAATATTTTCCGACAAAATTTTAGACTGGGTATAAAGTGATGCAAAATTTGCACCATCGCGAAAATAGAACATTGCTAAATCATCTCTTTTAGAATTGTATAAATTAGCACTAACTGAAGATATTGCTAAACCATCTATGTGATCAAGGTCTTGATATTGCCCCATTTTTCGATCGTGTGATTTTGAGGCTAAAAAATTCGATAAATTAATTCCCATGATATTTAAAATTTAAATTAAATAACTATATTAAAAGTTGTAATTAAAATGTATATCAAAAACTAATGTTTAATCCTCTTAACTTTATTTCTAAATTTATTAAATCTGGCAATAAAAAAGAGCTAGATAGGATTAGCAAAATAGTTGACCAAATCAATACTTTAGAGGAAAATATAAAAAAACTTAATGTCAAAGATTTTCCTGAGAAAACTCTTAAATTAAAAGAGGAAATTCAAAAAGGCGCTTCCCTTGATAAAATCCTACCTGAAGCTTTCGCTCTGGTAAGAGAAGCCTCTTTAAGGTCAAGAGGTGAAAGGCATTTCGATGTTCAAATAATCGGTGGAGTTGTTCTGCATGAAAATAAGATAGCAGAAATGAGAACTGGGGAGGGTAAAACACTTACAATTGCACTGGCAGCATATTTAAATGCTTTGGAGGGGAAAGGGGTTCATATCGTGACAGTAAATGATTATCTTGCAAAAAGAGACTCATTGGAAATGGGTAAAATTTTCAGTTTTTTAGGCTTAACGTCAGGCTATATAAATAACGATCAAAACGACGAAGAAAGAAAGAAAAATTATGATTGCGATATAACTTACGCAACAAACAGTGAATTAGGATTTGATTATCTTCGAGATAATATGAAATATTCAAAAGAAGAAATGGTTCAAAGAGGACGCCATTTTGCAATAGTTGATGAAATAGATTCCTGTCTAATTGACGAGGCAAGAACTCCTTTGGTAATTTCAGGAGCTGCAGAAGATAAAACTAATCAATATGTGGCAGTAGACAAGGTAATAAAACTCCTTAATAAAAATGATTACGAGGTTGATGAAAAAGATAGGAATATTTTATTAACCAATGAAGGTATCAACCATATTGAGAGCTTATTCTCTAATGCAGGAGTTTTAAAAAACAATAATTTTTATGATCCAGAAAATCTTGATTTAGTTCATTTTGTTAATCAAGCTTTAAAAGCAAATCATCTATTTAAAAAAGATAAGGATTACCTTGTTAAAGATAACAGTATCAAAATTGTAGATGAATTAACTGGTCGAATATTAGAAGGCAGAAGATTTGGTGATGGTCTCCACCAAGCTATTGAGGCTAAAGAAAAGATTGAGATACAAGCCGAAAATCAAACTTTGGCGTCTATCACTTACCAGAATTATTTTAAACTTTATAAGAAGATATCAGGGTGTACAGGTACAGCAGCAACTGAGTCGGAAGAGTTTTTTGAAATCTATAATCTAAATGTAATTGTAATTCCGACTAATAAAAAAATGGTTAGAAAAGATTTCAATGATCAAATTTTTCGAACTGAAGAAGAAAAAAATAATGCGATTATTAAAAAAATTAAAGATTGTCATAAAAATAGTCAGCCCCTTTTAGTATTTACATCTAGCGTGAGTAAATCTGAGATATATTCCAAATTACTTACGCAGGAAAAGATTAAACATATCGTATTAAATGCTAAGAATCATGAAAATGAAGCAGAAATTATAGCTAATGCTGGTAAAGCCAAATCTGTAATAATTACGACAAGTATTTCTGGTAGAGGTGTAGATATACAGCTAGGAGGGAAAAAAGGATCAATTGAAGACGATCAGCTTAAAAAAAATAAAGATTACATTAAATCTATAGGAGGTTTATTTGTTATTGGAACAGAAAGGATGGAGTCTAGAAGAGTAGACAATCAAGCAAGAGGAAGATCGGGTAGACAAGGAGATGAAGGAAGCTCTATTTTTTATGTAAGTTTAGAGGATGACCTTATGAGAATTTTTGGATCAGAATCAATGAACAATATTCTTCAAAAACTTGGTCTCAAAGATGGTGAAAGTATAGATCATCCTTGGATAAATAAGGCCCTAGAGAGAGCGCAACAAAAAGTTGAGGCACGAAATTTTGATATTAGAAAAACTCTTATAAAGTTTGACAACGTTTTAAATGATCAAAGGCAAGTGGTATTTTCGCAGAGAAAAGATGCTATGGATAGTGAAAAAATCTTTGATTATTCAGATAGTTTTTTATCAGAAATTGTTGATAATTTAATAAGCCTAAAAATTCAAAAAATATCAAATCCTAAAAATAATGAGTTTAGTAATAAATTGAGGACTATTTTTGGAAAAAGTTTAAAAGATGACGAATATGAAGAACTAATGTTTTTAAGTGATGAAAAATTAAGAGAGAAAATTTTTGAAAAATTTCAAGTTGCTAGAGAAGAAAGGTCAAAAATTCTTGGAGAAAATCAATCAAAAGAGATAGAGAAAAGAATTCTTTTACAATCAATCGATTTTAACTGGAAATCACACATTCAATACTTAGAGCAATTAAGACAGGTTGTAGGTCTTAGATCATATGGACAAAGAGATCCTCTAATAGAATATAAAAAAGAAGCTTTTGATTTATTCTCAAATTTACTGGACAAATTAAAACTAGATTATGTAAAAATTTTAATGAACCTTAAAGTTTACAATGAACCAACTGAAAAAATAAACCAGAGTCTATTAAAAGAAAAATTTAAAAATCTGGGTAAGAAAACGAGTAGAAATGATCCTTGTCCATGTGGATCTGGTAAAAAATTTAAGAAATGTTGTGGAGCTCTATAAAATAAATAAAGTCAGAGCAGCTATAATAGCTACTATTGCTACAACAATTGTAATATTTTTTTTGGAATTAATTATTTCTCTAAAATTTAATCTAGAAGTTTGAATTGCGCTTAGACTTTCACTACTAGATACAAATCCTTTAGTTCTTCCAATTTTTAAGAACTTATTTTTTCTATGATTAAGAATTTCTTCAGCTGTTAAGGTTTTAAAAAAGTCTAAATTTTGAGAAATTGAATTCTTTATATTCTTTAAAATCATATCTCTGTCCCTATGAGCACCACCTAAAGGTTCTGGAATTATTTCATCAATAATATTTAGCTCTAATAGGTCTTTAGCAGACAGCTTCATTGCTTTTGCAGCATCGAGCATTTTTTTTGGGTCTCTCCATAATATCGTTGCGCATCCCTCTGGTGATATTACTGAATAAATTGCATTTTCAAGCATTAAAACTTTATTTGACGATGCAAGAGCTATAGCTCCACCCGAGCCACCCTCACCAATTACTATTGCCAAAGTCGGGACTTTTAGTTTCATGCAGCACTCGATTGATTTCGCGATTGCTTCTGCTTGTCCTCTCTCTTCGGCACCTACTCCTGGATAAGCACCCGGAGTATCTATAAAAGATATAATAGGAATATTAAATTTATCTGCTAGTTCCATTAACCTAATAGTTTTTCTATAGCCTTCGGGCCTCATCATCCCAAAATTTCTCTCAATTCTAGTTTCTAAGTTTTCACCCTTTTCTTGACCAATTACCAATACTGATTGACCCATAAATTTTGCAAAACCTGTAATGACCGATTTATCTTCTCCATAATATCTGTCACCTTCTAGTGAAATAAAATCATCAAATAAATTATCAATAAAAAACTTTGATTTTGGTCTATCCTCGTGCCTTGCAACTAATGTAATTTGCCACGGATCTAAATTTTCATAAATATTTCTAAGCTTCTCATCAATTTCTTCCTGAGTTTTAGAAATTTTTTTGATATCGACTTCTGACAAACCTTCTTGATTAAAAGGATCTTTTAATTTTTCTAATTCATTTTCAAGATTTTTTATATCTGATTCAAAATTTAAATAATTTTTCATTTTTATATAATTATACTTATATAGGAAAAATGACAATAAAATGTCTATGATACTATTATGTATTTGACTTAAATAAGCTAGAGTTTAAATATTCTTTCATGATATCAAAATACCATTCTATTAACAGTCTTAAAGTATCAGAAGAATTATTACATTTCGTAAATAATGAGTTATTTAATGGAACTAATATTTCTCCAGAAAAATTCTGGGAAGATTTTGACAAAGCAGTTCATGAGCTAGCTTCTAAAAATAAAGAACTAATTGACTTTAGAGAAACACTACAAAAAAAAATTGATAAATGGCATATTGATAACAAAGGAAAAGATATTCAAATAAAAGAATACAAAAAATTTTTAAAAGAAATCGGTTATCTAAAAGACGAAGGTCCAGATTTTAAAATTGAAACAAGTGATATTGACAATGAGATAGCCTTAATAGCCGGGCCTCAATTAGTTGTTCCAATTATGAATGCTCGTTACGCTTTAAATGCTGCTAATGCAAGATGGATGAGTCTATATGATAGTTTGTATGGAACCGATGTAATCGAAGAATCTGAGGACAGCACTTCAGAAAGATATGATCCTGAACGAGGAGAGATTGTAATTAAGTATGGTAGAGAATTTTTAGATAAATATTTTACTTTAAAAGATTTTAGCTGGAAAAAAATAACTGGAATAGCGATTCAAAATAAAGAGTTAAAAATTTTAAAAGGTGTTGATATAACAACTTTAAAGGATAAAAATAAATTCATTGGTCATCGAGGTGAAGTGGATAACCCATCAGCAATAATATTAAAAAATAATAACCTCCATATCGAAATACTAAAAAATCCAAGAGCTTTTAGTGCTCAACAGGATCATGCGGGCATAAGTGACATAATACTAGAATCTGCAGTATCAACAATATGCGATAATGAAGATAGTGTTGCAGCAGTAGATGCTAAAGACAAAGTTCTTTGTTATAGAAATTGGCTTGGACTAATGAAAGGAGATCTTGTAACTCGATTTGAAAAAGAGGGAAAAACATTAGAAAGAAAACTTAATCCAAACAGAAGTTATATTTCTAAAGATGGGAAAGGACTAAAATTGCAGGGTAGAAGTCTTTTATTAATTAGAAATGTTGGTCATTTGATGACTAATCCCTCAATAATATTAAAAAATGGAAGTGAAATTCCTGAAGGATTAATGGATGCTTTTATAACAACAGCAGCAGCCCTTCATGATACTAAAAAAAAAGGAAATTCAAGAACTGGTTCAATATATATTGTGAAACCAAAAATGCATGGTCCAGATGAAACTGCTTTTACAAATGAAATTTTTACTAAAGTTGAAGAAGTATTAAAATTAAAAAAATATACTTGCAAAATTGGAATTATGGATGAGGAGAGAAGAACCTCAGTAAATCTTAAAGAATGTATTAGAACCTTAAAGCACAGGGTTTTTTTTTCATAAACACTGGTTTCCTTGATCGTACTGGTGACGAAATGCATACATCAATGAAAGCAGGACCAATGATTAAAAAAGGTGATATGAAATCATCAAAATGGATTAAAGCTTATGAAGACAACAATGTTGAAGTAGGTTTAAACTGTGGTTTTTCAGGCAAAGCTCAAATAGGTAAAGGAATGTGGGCCATGCCCGATAAGATGAAAGATATGCTAGATCAAAAAACTGGTCATCTTAAAGCAGGCGCAAATTGTGCATGGGTACCATCTCCAACTGCAGCAGCCCTTCACGCTTTACATTATCATGAAATAGATATTTTTGATGTTCATAAAAAATTAGCTAAAAGAGACAAAGCTAAAATTGATGATTTACTTACTATTCCTATTGCAGATAGACCAAATTGGTCAGTTGATGAAATTAATAAAGAAATCTCAAATTCTGCACAAACATTACTTGGTTACGTTGTGAGATGGATTGATCAAGGAGTAGGGTGTTCTAAAGTACCAGATATCAATAATGTTGGATTAATGGAGGACAGAGCAACTTTAAGGATTTCTTCTCAGCATATTGCAAACTGGCTACACCACGGTGTAACTACCAAAATTCAAGTTTTAGAAATAATGAAAGAAATGGCAAAGATTGTGGACAAACAAAATGAGAGCGACAAAAAATATATCAAAATGAGTGATGATTATGAGAGGTCCATAGCTTTTCAAACTGCATGTGAACTTATTTTTAAGGGAGAAGACCAGCCCTCGGGGTATACAGAACCACTATTACATTTAAACCGATTAAAAAAAAAATCAGTTTGAATTAGAAATTAATTTAGATCTATTTTTAAAGGCAGAAAGAAGAGTGCCATCATCAAGACTCTCTATTTCACCCCCAACAGGTAGACCTTGGGCTAATTTGGTAATCTTTACGTTGGTATCTTTTAAACTATCTTGTATATAAAACGCAGTGGTTTGGCCTTCTACTGTTGCACTAGTTGCTAAAATTACTTCATCAATTTTATCTTTCTTAACCCTCTCAATTAAAGAATCAATTAATAAATCCTCTTTTTTGTTACCAACAGATGAGATTGTGCCACCTAAAATATGGAAGTATCCTTGAAAGATATTTGAATTTTCAATTGACCACTGGTCAGCAATATCTTCAACTACACAAATTTTTGTAAATTTATTTTTTGTATTTTCACAATTCAAACATCCCGCTGAATTAGACTTTAAAGTTCCACATAAATTGCATCTTATAACATTTTTATAAACCTGAGCTAATGTGTTCGCCAAAGGTTTTACAAGTTCATTTCGGTTATTTACTAATTTTAAAACAATTCTTTTAGCTGATTTAGGTCCTAACCCTGGTAATTTTGATATCAACTTAATAAGTTCTTCTATCTCAGATATATTTTGCATTTGCTATAATGGCCATTTAAATCCAGGTATCCCGAGACCACCTGTTGCTTTCGAAATTTCTTCAGCTGTTTTTGTTTTGAGTCGTGACTTAGCGCTGTTATGGGCAGCAACAATAAGATCTTCAATTATAGTTTTTTCTTCCCTCATAATTTCCTCTGATAACTTGATTGATTGCATCTCTCCCTCTCCATCAAGTACTACTTTTACTGAATTAGAACCCGAAACTCCCTCGACTTTTATTTCTTTTATTTTTTTTTGGCTTTCTTTCATTTTTGTTTCAAGTTCTTTTGCTTTATCTAAAATTTTTGTAAAATCAGTCATTGGGCTCATTCTTTCCATTTGTGTTAACATCAATTAGTTCTGCATCAGGAAAATTTTTTATTACATCTTTATAAATTTTTGAACCTTTTGCTTCATCTATTAAGGATTTCCTTATTTTTT